>JAKZYK010000066.1:0-6745 GCA_047514485.1 Gammaproteobacteria bacterium | reverse complement strand
GCCCGATCACGAAGGCTCGGGAGAGAGATCGGTGGTGCGAAGGGGCGTGCGGGCCTACATCGGGAGCGGTCCCGTTCGATATGCTCTCGGGCTCCGCGCCGGCGTTCACTCCTCGCGCTTGAACTCGCCTTCGATTACATGTCCATGGGACGACGGGGGGTCATGCGAGCGGATGACCCTCGTCTCGATGAACCGCACGATGAGTGCTCGCCGCAGCGGCGGAATCAGGCAACCAAAACCGATCGCATCGGTCAGAAACCCGGGGGTCAACAGGAGTGCTCCGGCCACGAGCAGGAAGATCCCCTCGATGATCGCCACCGCCGGGATCTCGCCGGCCTCCATGCTTCTTCGCACCTGCAGGATCGTCGAGAATCCCTGGGCGCGAACGAGCCCGGCGCCAGCGACCGCGGTCAGCACGACAAGGCCGATGGTGGGAACCGCGCCGATCACCCCGCCGATTTCGAGCAGCAGGTAGATTTCGACAAGCGGTACCGCAATGAACAGCAGGAAGAGCAAGTGAAAGACTTTCATCCCCATACCCTACCAGCAATGCGCGGATGCGCCCCAATGTCCGCGGCGCCGGGTGCGCGATGATCACCCGGCGCGGCTTGGTCATTGCCGCGGCCTTCGGCGCCGGCGCCTTTGCGGCGGGGTTTGCGGCGTCGCGGTGGCGGCGGGCCGAGTCGCCAGCCTCCAGCGCCGTGGCGGGTGAACCCGGATGGAACGCCGCCGGTGACCGGATGATCAGATCGTCTTCCGCCGAGACCGCGGGTGAAGCGCCGGATTTTCGCTTCACCGACCAGCACGGGGTGGAGCACCGGTTCTCCGATTGGAGCGGCGCGGTCAGGGTCGTGAACTTCTGGGCGACTTGGTGCCCACCGTGCGTGCACGAGATCCCGATGCTGATCGCCGTTCAGGAGTCGTTTCGCACGCGTGGCGTACGCATCATCGGCGTCGCCGTGGATGACCCGGCCGGCGCGTTTGCGATGGCGAAGGAGTTCGGAATGAACTACCCGACGATGGCCGATCCGCGCCGATCGATCGACCTCCTGCACGCCTACGGAAACCGGGCCACCGCACTGCCGTTCACCGCGTTCGTCGATCCGGAAGGTTTGATCCGAGACCGTCACGTCGGTGCGCTAACCCTGGAGCAGGTCCAAGAGAAGATCCAGGCCCTGCTCTCCTGACCGCTCGCCGGGGGGACCGCTCAATCGGAAAGAGTGTGCTAATCTGCGCCTAACTTTCACGAACAGACGCTAAATTGCTGTGAACGGTCATTATCCGGCGCGCGGTATTTTACCGAGTTCATTGCTTCGGAAGAGAGACGGAATGGCTAATCTGCTGCTGTTGAACGGACCCAATCTGAATCTGCTCGGCACGCGTGAGCCAGAGATCTATGGTCACACGACACTCGCGGACATCGAGTCGGACCTCACGACCCTCGCCGAGGGGGATGGACACCGGCTCGAATGCTTCCAGAGCAACGCCGAGCACCGCCTCGTCGAGCGCATCCATCAGGCTTCGACCGAGGGTGTCGACTGCGCCATCATCAATCCCGGCGCGCTGACTCATACGAGCGTAGCGCTGCGCGACGCATTTCTCGCAACCGGGGTCCCGTTCATCGAGATCCACCTCTCGAACATCCATCGGCGCGAGCCGTTCCGCCGTCACTCCTATCTGTCCGACGTCGCGGCCGGCGTGATCATCGGCCTCGGCGCGGTGGGCTATCGCTTGGCATATCAGGCGGCGCTCTCGCGACTGACCGCCGAGCGCTGAGGAGTCGGGCGTGGACATCCGCAAGGTGAAGAAGCTGATCGAGCTGCTGGAGACCTCCAGCGTCGACGAGATCGAGATCCACGAAGGCGAGGGATCGGTGCGGGTCACCCGGCACCGCGACCCACCCGCGGCCCCGGTGCATCACTATCACGCGGCGCCGGCCGCCGCGCCCCCGGCGGCCATGCACCCGCCGGCGGGAGGCTTGGCGCCGGGCGTCAGCGCGGAGCCCGGGGCCGAGACGGAGGGCCAGCTTCCGCCCGGATACGTGGTGATCTCGCCGATGGTCGGCATGTTCTACCAGGCGTCGTCCCCCGGCTCGAAGCCGTTCGTCACCATCGGTCAAAGGGTCGCGCCGGGCGATACGCTGTGCATCATCGAAGCGATGAAGATCCTCAACCAGATCGAGTCGGAGGTCGCCGGGGAGGTGAAGGCGATCATCGCCGAGAACGGCCACCCGGTGGAGTACGGCGAGCCGCTGTTCGTGATCGATACCGACGTGTGATCTCCTGCCGCATCGAGCCGAATCCGACCAGGATCGTCATGCCTCATCAGGGCCGCCATCAGCGCGATGACCGGATCGCAGTCGCGCACCGATGCTGACCAAGGTCCTCATCGCCAATCGGGGCGAGATCGCGCTGCGGATTCTGCGGGCCTGTCGCGAGTTCGGGATCCGAACCGTGGCTGTTCACTCCATGGCCGACCGGGACATGAAGCACGTTCGGCTCGCCGACGAATCGGTGTGCATCGGCCCCCCCCCTTCCAGCGAGAGCTACCTCAACATCCCCGCGGTGGTGAGCGCGGCGGAGGTGACCGATGCCGTCGCCATCCATCCCGGCTACGGGTTTCTCTCGGAGAATGCGGATTTCGCCGAGCGCGTCGAGCAGAGCGGCTTCATCTTCATCGGTCCGCGGCCGGAGACGATCCGGCTGATGGGGGACAAGCTCTCCGCGATCGCCACGATGCGCGCGGCAGGCATTCCGTGCGTGCCCGGCTCGGACGGGCCGGTCGGCGACGATCCGCGGGAGACGCTGCGCATCGCCCGCGACATCGGCTATCCGGTGATCGTGAAGGCGGCCGGCGGCGGCGGCGGGCGCGGGATGCGCGTCGTCCACTCCGAGGCATCGCTGCTCAACGCGGTATCGCTCACCCGCACCGAGGCCGGCACGGCGTTCGGCAACGACACCGTCTACCTCGAGAAGTATCTCGAGAACCCGCGGCACATCGAGTTCCAGGTCCTTGCCGATACCCACGGCAACGTCGTGCATCTCGGCGAGCGCGACTGCTCGATGCAGCGCCGGCACCAGAAAGTGCTCGAAGAGGCTCCGGCTCCCGGGATCGACCCGGAAGTGCGCGAGGCGATGGGCGCGCGATGCGTCGCGGCATGCCGCGAGATCGGCTACCGCGGGGCGGGAACCTTCGAGTTCCTGTACGAAGACGGCAGGTTCTACTTCATCGAGATGAATACGCGGCTGCAGGTCGAGCATCCGGTGACGGAGCTCGTGACCGGCATCGACATCGTCAAGGCCCAGCTTCGTATCGCGGCGGGCGAGGACCTGCCGTTCGCGCAGGGCGACGTACACATTCGCGGCCACGCGGTCGAGTGCCGCATCAATGCCGAGCATCCAACGACGTTTCGCCCCTCTCCCGGCACGATCACGGTGTTCCATCCGCCCGGCGGGCCCGGCGTCCGGCTCGACAGCCATATCTACAGTGGCTACGAGGTGCCGCCCTACTACGACTCGATGATCGGCAAGCTCATTGCGCACGGCGAGACTCGCGAATTCGCCATCGCGCGAGCCCGCACCGCGCTGGACGAGATCGTCATCGAAGGCATCGATACGAACATCCCGTTGCACCGGGAGCTTTGCCGCGACGCCGCGTTCCTCGCGGGCGGCACGGGCATCGGCTACCTCGAGCGCAAGCTGGGAATCGCTCCCTGAACATCGAGCGGCGGGCCTGGTTCGAGCTCGCGTTCGAGTGCGAGCGCACCGGCCTCGATGCGTTTTGCGAAATCCTGGAGGCGACCGGTGCGGTGTCGGTGACCCTGGAGGATGCCGGCGACGATCCTCAGCTCGAACCGGGACCCGGGAGGACGCCGCTCTGGCCGCACCTGCGGGTCCGGGCGCTGTACGAGCATTCCATCGACCCCGATAGGGTGCGCGCAGTGCTGCCCGGCGCTCCGGCAGTAAAGAACGTACAGGTGCGGGAGATCGCCGACCGGGATTGGCTCGCCGCGTCGCGCGAGGACATCGAGCCGATCGAGATCGGCTCGCTATGGATCGGACCGTGTTGGGCAACCCCGCCGCCGGAACGAACCATCGTGCGTCTCGAGCCCGGGCTCGCCTTCGGCTCGGGGCGTCATCCGACCACGCGTCTGTGTCTCGAACGGCTGGTGGCGACACCACCGGTGGGGATCGACGTCATCGACTACGGCTGCGGCTCAGGCATCCTCGCGATCGCGGCGGCGGTACTCGGCGCCCACCGGGTAACCGCACTCGACATCGACCCCCAGGCGCGGCAGGCGACGGTCGAGAACGCCCGGATCAACGGCGTATCCGACCGTGTGAAGGTCGTCGCGGAGGGCGCTGCCACAGGCGCTACGGCCGACGTCGCGGCGGGCTCCATAGCAGGCGCCGTGACAAGCGCCGCGGCCGCCCCCGCGTCGCTCGTGATCGCGAACATTCTCGCCGGGCCGCTCGTGGAGCTCGCGCCGGTGCTCGCGGCGAAGACGGCGCCCGGGGGCGACTTGGCGCTCTCGGGCATCCTCGAAGCACAAGCCGATGAAGTCGCCGGCGCGTACCAGGACGCCTTCGACATCCATACGAGGACGTCGAGCGATGGATGGGTACGGCTGGACGGCAGGCGCCGCATCGGGTGACGCGACGCCGCGCCCATCACGCGTGACTCCCGTCCGACGTGGGTCGCGCTTGATCATCGAGCGTTCTGACGAGGCTGCCGTCCGCCTCGGATTCGAGGTCCTGCAGAACGGCTGATGCTGTGCCGCCCATGACATCGGTCATTTGCTACACCGGCGTGATGTGTAAAGATTCCTCAGTCGGAATTTGGACGCCTCACCCTCCTTCTCACGACGGATTGCCGGCTGCTTACGTCTTCGCGGAGACGCTCGTCATGCAGACAAATGCGTTCAGCTTGCCGAATCAGGTCGTGCTCGCACCGATGGCCGGCGTCACCGATCGTCCTTTCCGCAAGCTGTGCCGCCGGCTCGGCGCCGGTCTGACGGTATCGGAGATGGTGACGAGCGACCCGCGGCTCCGCGCCAGCCTGAAGACGATTCGGCGCATCGACCACACGGGCGAACCCGCGCCGCGATCGGTACAGATCGCCGGCGCGGACCCGGCACACCTCGCCGATGCGGCGAGATTCAACGTTGCGCATGGCGCCGACATCATCGACATCAACATGGGCTGTCCGGCGAAGAAGGTGTGCAATGCCGCGGCGGGCTCCGCGCTTCTGTCCGACGAGACGCTCGTCGCGCGTATCCTGGAGCGCGTCGTCGCGGCGGTCGACGTGCCGGTGACCCTGAAGATCCGGACCGGCCCCGACCCGGACCGGCGCAACGCGGTGCGGATCGCACGCATCGCGGAGGCGGCGGGCATCGCCGCCATCGCGGTGCACGGGCGAACCCGCCGCTGCGCGTTCAAAGGCGCCGCGGAATACGATTCGATCCGTGAAGTCAAACGAGCGGTGTCGATCCCGGTCATCGCCAACGGCGACATCACGAGCCCGGGGCAGGCTCGCCGCGTGCTCGCCTGCACCGGCGCCGACGCGGTGATGATCGGACGCGCCGCTCAGGGCAACCCCTGGCTGCCCGGCGCGATCGCGGCCTATCTTCGAACAGGAGCGAGGGTCGAGCCGCCGAGCGTACAGGAGCGGGCCGACGTGCTGCTTGGACACCTGCACGCACTGCATGCGTTCTACGGCGAGACCACCGGGGTTCGGGTCGCGCGCAAGCATCTGTCGTGGTATTGCAAGGCATACCCGCGCGGGGAACGGTTCTGGCGCAGCATCAACCGCGTCGAGTGCGCGCAGCGACAGCTCGCCCTGACGCGCGACTTCTTCCACCGCATGCTCGATCTCGATGAAGAGCCCGAGAGGCTCGCCGCGTGAGCTCGTCGGACTCGTCAGGCTCATCGGAGGAGAGCCGTGCGGCGGCATTGCGCCTCGAGGTCGCGGACAAGCGCAGCACGGAGCCGCTACGCGCCAGCGTCAAGGAAGCGGTAGAGAACTACTTCCGCCACCTCGACGGTCAAGACGTATCGGTGTTGTTCGATCTGGTCATGGCCGAGGTCGAGGCCCCGCTGCTCGAGGCGGTGCTCGCGCACACGAAGGGGAACCGGAGCCGGGCCGCAGCCATGCTCGGCATCAACCGGGCGACGCTACGCAAGAAGCTCAAACGCTATAATCTCATCTGAATACCGATACCGTGTGCCGTTGTGCCGTGCGGCCGCCCGGACCGCGGGGCATGACCCGGCGACGAGGGTGTGAACAGGCCCGATCGCGCGCTCATCGCGGGGCGCTGGACAAGGCACCGAGGCGCCATGACCTCTTCCGACGATCGATTCCGTGTGCAATCGTGCCGTGCGACTGCCTTGACCGCGGTGCGCAACACCGCGAGGAGAGTGTGAGTGAGCACAGTCGCGCGCGCGCTCATCAGCGTCTCGGACAAGACCGGGATCGTCGAGTTCGTCCGCGCTCTACACGAGCTCGGTATCGAAATCCTCTCCACCGGCGGTACCGCGAAGCAGATCCGCGACGCGGGGGTGCCGGTGGTCGAGGTCTCCTCGTACACCGGATTCCCGGAGATCATGGACGGCCGCGTCAAGACGCTGCATCCCAAGATCCACGGCGGTCTCCTCGCGCGCCGCGATTCCGACTCCGCGACGATGCGCGAGCACGGCATCGAAGGGATCGATCTGCTGGTCGTCAATCTCTATCCGTTCGAGCAGAC
>JAKZYK010000065.1:0-9050 GCA_047514485.1 Gammaproteobacteria bacterium | reverse complement strand
CGGGTCGCCGGTCGCCGAGGATGCCGTTGTAGAGTAGGGCATAGGCACGGCCGTCATGCAGGCCGAGCAACGAGGATTCCCCGTTTCCGTTCCACGGCCGTCCGGTCTCGCTGAACCACACGTGCGCGGCGAGAACGGGGTAGCGAACGTCCCGCCGGATGTGCCCTTCCTCGTCGAACGCCGGGGGGCCGAGCCGGTAGAAGCGAAACCCGCCCCCGCCCTTCCAGCCGACGGCCTTGGAGATGCCGCCTTGCTCGCCTTCGATGACCTTGCGCAGGCGAGGCGCGCAGTGGGTGACCGCGTGTTCGCCCATCTTGATGCCGATGTAGCGCCGGCCCATCTTGTGCGCAACGGCAGCCGTGGTGCCGGAGCCGCGGAATTAGTCGAGGACGAGGTCGCCCTCGTCCGTTGCTATGTCAAGCACGCGCGCCACGAGCTGCTCGGGCTTCACGGTGTCGAAAATGTCAACACCGGGTTGAATCTCTCGCTGATGCGCCTTTGCCTGCCGCGAAGTCTTGACGTCGAGAAGAATGGTGGAATGGGGCCGAGTCGGGTTTCCGGGCGCGTATTCGCGAGTGTAGGGAACCCAAACGGGTTCTCCGTTCCGCTTGCGTTGTTTCCAGACGATCTCGTTCGCCGCCATCATCTCGAAGACTTTTTCCGTGCCAAGCGACCATCTCGCTTCTCGACCATCGTCATGGATAGGCCAAATATCCTCACCATCCGGCCCGGGGATGGCGTAGAACATCGAGGGTCGGTCCTGGCGAAGACTGGCTTTGCCGTTCTTCTTCAGAAGCCGGTCGCGATGCCGGCGCCCCTTATGGTCTTCTCGTGGATAGGCATTCAAGACCGAGGGATCGTGCTTCTTCTTGAAACGCACCGCTCTCGCGTCGAGTGCGTAACAGAAAACATGTTCATGGTCCGGTGTAATCGTGCTCATGTTCTCATTCGGGCTATCGACCTTCTGCCAGACGAAGCCGGTAATGAAGTTCTTACGCCCGAATATCTCGTCCATGGCCACTTTCAGATAATGACCTTCCGAATCATCAATGGACACCCATATCGAACCATCTTCGGCGAGCAACTCTCGTAGCAATTCGAGCCGCGGCCACATGACAGACAGCCATCGGGTATGTTCAAGATTGTCGTCATAATGCTGGAAGGCTGAACGGGTGTTGTACGGTGGATCAATGTAGATGCATTTCACGCGGCCGGAGTAGAAGGGCAACAATGCCTTCAGCGCTTCCAGATTATCGCCCTGGATCAACATGTTGTCCGAGTCGACGTCTCCGACAGAAAGATCGTGAGCTTCTTCCAGCAGTCGATAGGGTGTGCGAGATACCGCGCGGATATCCTCCTCCCGAGTCAGCCAGTGCAGGATCGGCATGAGTTGGCGCCAACTTTGCGGTAACAGTACGTCGTGGAGTGCCGTGAATCGTGACCAACCCGGATGACGCCCATTCCTGTGGCGACTCCGATCATGTGATTACCTGGCCACGGACGACGCGATGTTGGGACTAAGCGGATTGACGATGACCTGTCTGAATTTGGGCACGACAACCAGATCCATGTCTTCGATTGGAATGACTCCCAGTAAAGGCATATCTCCCATGACCAACGCGCCACTGAAGCCGATCCGGTTCTTGTACCGCAACTCGATCGGGCCTACGTATGGCACGAGCTTCCGGCTCCCATCTGCCAAGGTCACTTCCTTGGTGGCCATCTCATCGAGTTGCAACTGAATTTTGATATGCGGCGGAATGCGCATATGGACCGCGCCGGTGGCCGTCAGCGCGTCGATCTCCACCGCTTCCAATTCCGGAAGTCTGGGATTCCGTAGCTGTATCTTCCCATTCGCCAAGCCCATTACCTTTCCTCCTTCGCGTGACGTGGCTGCAACAGTATGGCGTGTGATTTCAGACTTCGCGTCTTCTGTCGCAATTTCAGACCGCGGTGGGCACTTGCCAGTGAAATACCACTGAACTTGGTGAAGGAGCTTGTCCTGCCGAGGTCCCAATCACCGTGGACACCGGACACCGGCGGCGGAGAAGGTGCGACGTTCAAGCGAGCGGTCTGAACAGCACGGCGCCGGACAGGCTCAGGCGGGGGAGCTTTCGACGTCCGGCGTCCGGAGCCGGCCGGGGATGGTCTCGACAATCCGCCTCAGCCGTCGCACTGGTCCTGCTTGTCCGCCGGCGCGCCCACTCGGGCGAGAAATTCCTCCCCCGTGTCGCAACGCACGAGCCAGTCGCCGATGTCGGCAAGACGGTTCGAGTCCGCGATGCGAGCCAATGCCCCCGACAGGTGCTCGGCGGTGACCGCTCCGAACCGTGATGTCGCTTGGCGACACAAAAGCACTCGTTCATGCTCAAGCCCCTGCTCGCGACCTTCCTCGCGACCTTCCTGAAACCACTGCTTGGGCCACTGTGCCACGCGTTCTTCCAGCGTCATCCTCACGTCCTCCAGTGTGCGTACCGGCGGAAGCTCCTCCTCGCCCGGCGTGAGTCGCTTCGCCAGCCTCCGCACCCACTCCGCAAACGCCTGCCTCAACTCGCTATCGCGGGGGTGTCGCAGCCGCTCCCGCAGCACGTCCACCACCCGCACCAAGTCCGCCGGCGAGCGGCTCTTCTCCAGACCGACGACTGCCGTCATCAGGCTGTTCCTCGGCAAAGCGTCGTCTTCAATGTTCCGTTCGTCAAGTACTATGTAGCGTTGCGACGGCTGATACGGCGCTAGCTCCGGACCCACCGGAGCGATCAGCTTCCGCACCTCGACCGCCGCTTTCCACCGCGTCTCCCCGTTGTAGAGCACCACCGATACCCCGCTACTCCAGCCACTCGGCGCCGGGCATGATGCGGCGCATGAATCGGTCGAACGAAGGAACGGTGAAGGCGGTGTCGCCGTGGGCTGCACTCCAGACCATACCCTTGGTGATCAACTGGGCACGCGTGGGACCGAGCGAAGTCACCTTCCGGTCGAGAACCCGGGCGATCTCCCCCGAACGATGCGGGCCGGGGCCAAGCTCCGCCATGGCGCGCAGGTAGCGCTTCTGAGCCGGTGTCAGCCGGTCGAAGCGGGCGCGAAAGAACCCCGCGTCCAGGGAGGCGGCGACTTCGTTCGACGCACGCGCGACGTCGCCGGCGTCGATTGGCGATCTCTCCGCGATGTCCCAGGCGTGTTTGCCCCACTCCTGCAGAAAGTACGGATAGCCCTGCGTTTCAGCGACGATCATCTTCAGCGCGTCGGGGGAGATGTCGGCATTGTGCGTTCGGATGGGCTTCGCAACCGCGTCTCCGGATGCTTCCTCGTCAAGGGGGCCGACCTCCCGAAACTCGAACAGGCGCTCCGCGTAGGTCTTGGCCTCGGCAACCTGAGCCCGTAACTGCGGCAACCCGGCGGCGGCGAGGAGAATCGGCAGCCGCCGCTGCGCTGCGCGGTGCAAGGCGGCGATCAGCGCTGCGAGCTCCGCCTTCGGGACATACTGCAGCTCGTCGACGATCACGATCAGCGCGGTGTCCGATGCGGCAGCCGCCGCGCCGAGTGCTTCGAACAGGGCGACGAGATCGAGCTCCAGATCTCCGCTGTCGGCCACCCCCGGTTCGACGGGCGCGTCGATACCCAGCTCGATGTCGCCGTACTTCACCTTGAGCGCCGACGCGAACCCGGCGAGAACCCGCAGGGCGCGGGAAGCCACGTCACGAACCCGTCGTTGGCGTGACAATCGCAGGAGCACCCTGCGCAGCTCGGCGGCGAGCAATGCCGGCAGGGCGCTCCGATCGGTGGCCTCGATCATCACCGTGGCGAGTCCGGCTCCTTGCGCCTCGTCATGCACGCGGTCGAGCAGAACGGTCTTGCCTACACCGCGCAGTCCCAGCAGCAGCACGCTTCTAGCCGCGAGGAGACGGCGCGTCCGCTCCGCGGCAATGTGAATGGATTCGATGAGCTCATCTCGCCCGGCGAGCTCCGGGGGCCGGGTGCCCGCGCCGGGCGCGAATGGATTATCCAAGGGACTCATCAGCTCTTTATATCAGATTTAGTCAATTTATGAGTACTCGATAAATTCGATAACTTCGATAACTTCGGCATAATTTCCGGCACGGGGGGCCGGTGCATCAGTCGTGCCCGCCAAGCCCCGGCCGGGAGCTCACCGCCGAGCGCCGCAAGCGCCTCGACCAGGCCGGCGAGAAACCAGCCGTGAACCAGCCGCCAGCCGCCGTATGAGATTGCACCTCCGTCGAGTGGAGTAATCAGGATCGGCCGGACGGGCCGGACGCCGTGCCACGTCAATCGTCTGTCCGGACTCGATTTCAGTGCGGGGTCTGTTGCCTTGCCGGGCGGTCCAGCGCCGTATGAACCCGGGCGCAGTGCGGGGTAATATCGTGCGATGCACGACCTTCGAGTCCAGCGACACGGGTGAACCGGCGTGAGTGAGCCGCGAATCATCAAGAAGTATCCCAACCGGCGGCTGTACGACACCGAAGTCAGCCGTTACGTCACTCTGGAGGATGTGCGCCATCTCGTGCTGCAGGAGGTTCCCTTCCAGATCCGCGACGCCCGCACCAACGAGGACCTCACCCGCAGCGTCCTGCTGCAGGTCATCATGGAGCAGGAGGCGGACGGCGAGCCGATGTTCAGCGAGCAGGTGCTCTCGAAGATCATCCGCTCCTACGGCGATTCCCTTCACGGGATGATGGCGAGCTATCTCGAGCGCAGCCTCAACCTGTTCGTCGAGCAGCAGGCGAGGGTGCAGGACCAGATGAAGACGGTGATGGGAAGCGATCCCTTGTCGATGATGCGCGAGATCACGGAGCAAAATCTTTCGGTCTGGCAGGAGATGCAGGAGGGGCTCATCCGCGCGGCGACGACCCCGCCGCCCGCCGGTTCCGGCGCTGCTCGCCGCAAGAGCGCGGCGTCCGGCGACGAGGACTGACGCGGCCTCCCCACGCGCCGGAGCGGACGGATCGGCGGTCTTCGCGCAAGCCGACCTCACGCTATGGCTTCGGACGGACATCGAACGTCCGCAGGCCGGCATCGGGAGAGATGGGACCGTAGCTTCCCTGTTGTCACCCGACCTCGCACCGTGGCCCTGCGTCGAATTGCGCTGCGTCAATCCGGCCTGCCCAGGGACTGGAACCACAGCGTGAATAATCGTGGTCACTGCACGGCATCGGTGCACGGCGTCGGTTGACATCCATCGCTCGCGCTTTCTAGTATCGCTGGCATTGTTGCGGCGCAACACTGCAGCCGAGGCGGGCAGCTCGGAGCCGATCGAGAGAGAGAACCTGGCGCCGTGCGGGCGTAGAGGGAGAATGCTGGCGGCGCAGGTGATTCCCGGCAGGTGATTCACGGCAGGCGATTCACGGAGGGATCCGGATGTTCGAAAAGGTCGCGTTGGTTACGGGTGGGATTGGCGAGCTCGGCCGGTCCATCTGTGAACGACTGACGCAGCAGGGTTGCAGGGTCGCGGCGCTCGACATCGTGCTGACGACTAACGGAGAGGACGGACGAAGCTGGCAGGCGGGACTCGCGAGAGAAGGACGCGACGTCGCACTGATCGCGGGGGACGTCACTGATTTCGACTCGTGCACGCGCGCCGTCGCTCGTGCCGAATGCGAGCTCGGGCCGGTGAATATCCTCATCAACTGCGCGGGAATCACCCGTGACGCATCCCTCAAAAAGCTCGACAAGGGCGAGTGGGATGCGGTGCTTGCCACGAATCTCGACAGCGTCTTCAACGTGACCAAGCAGGTCATCGACGGGATGACGCAGCGCGGGTTCGGCCGAATCGTGAACATCTCCTCGCTCAATGGCGTCAAGGGCCAGTTCGGCCAGACCAACTATTCCGCCGCGAAGGCGGGAATGCACGGATTCACGATGGCGCTCGCGCAGGAGGTCGCCCGCAAGGGAGTGACCGTGAACACCGTATCGCCGGGTTACATGAACACGAAGATGGTCGGAGCGGTGCCGCGAGAGATCCTCGACCGCATCGTCGAGGAGATTCCGGTAGGACGCCTCGGCGACACTCGCGAGATCGCAGCGCTCGTCGGGTTTCTCTGCTCCGACGAGGCTGCGTTCATCACCGGCGCGAACTACAGCATCAACGGCGGGCACCATATGCATTGACGGCGACCGCCTCGGATGGGGGGCGAGCTTGCCGTTCGGCCCGGTGATGACCCGCCGCTGGCCGGCGCCTCGGATAGCGGAGGCGCGCGAGGCTCCGGCGACCGTTTCCGGGTCGCCATGGGCACGGTAGCGGTCTGGCGGTTGTCGCGTCGCCGCGACGGCAACAACCGTGCAGGCCGCGGCAATCGGAGGCAGCGCATGAAGATCAACATCACGATGGAGACGACACCGGCCGAGCTCCGGGAATTCCTCGGTCTGCCCGAGGTGCAGTCGTTGCAGGCGGAGATGATCGACAAGATCCGCGAGCAGATGCAGGCAGGGGTCGAAGGCTTCGATCCGGTCAGCATGATGCGTCCGTTCATCACCCCCAACATCGAGAGCATGGAGGCGATGCAGCGCGCGTTCTGGAAGGGTCTCTCCGCGGTGGCGACGACCGCCACCGGAGGTCGGAAGCGGGAGGGTTGAACAGCCCCATCTCTTCATCACTGAGTATTCTCAATCAGCCAGGTGGCGATATCGGGCAGTAGCTCGGCATGCGCCCGGTGGCCGGTCAGAAGGTCGAAGTGTCCGCCTCGGTACTCCCGGTTCGAACCGGGCGCGGCCGTGGCCCACTGCTCGAGCGGGACTGAAGCTGCGGGCGGCACGATGCGATCGTCGCACGCGACAACGTTCAGCAACGGCGTCACGAGGCTCGAAAGGTCGTAGCGGCGGCCGTCGAACACCGCGCCGCGGTCCGCGGCGAACGAGTTGTCTCGATAGAAGGCTCGGTAGAGCCCGCGAAACGTTTCACCCGGGAACGCGGGCGGGAAACGGCGGGCCTGCTCGAATCGCGCGATACGGGCAGCACCGGCCGCGGATTCCAGGCCGTCCAGCAGGGCAAAGAACCCGCCCCCGCACCAGCGCATTGGCGATGCCGCCGCGGCCAGGGCCGCGACGAGCGGTCCCGGTATGTTGCCGAAGACATCGACGAGCCGTTCCCCGTCGCATGCACGGAGCCAGTCTCCGAAGACATCGTGCCTCGACGCGAACTCGACCGGGGTCGAGAGGGTGACCAGCGCACCGGCCTTGCCGGGGTGCCGGATGCAGTAGAGCAGGGCGAGCACCCCGCCGTGGAAATGACCCGCGAGGGCAGGGCGCCGGCCGTTCGATGCCGCACGAACCGCGTCGATCGCGCGGTCGACCCGCTCGAGCTGGTTTGCGACCGTGCGCAGCCGGTCGGTCTCATCGCTGCGGCCCCAGTCGAGCAGCCAGGATTCGACGCCATGCTCCGCGAGGGTGCGTACCACCGATCGCCGAGCGTCGAGATCGAAGATCTGGGCGCCGATCGCGAATCCGGGGACCACCAGCACTGAGGCGCGGACCGCGTGTTTGCTCGAGTATCGAAGGAGCGTTGCGTTGCCGTCGTGCATGACCGTCGTGGATACCGCCGGCATCGAGTCGCCGAATCGCTGTGGTGCGTACTCCGGCGGCGGTTCGAGGGCGTGGGCGGTGCTCGATGCCGCGACGCGATTGTGTTCGAGCCAGTCGAGGACGGCAGCGATGGCGCTTCGCCGGGCGCGGTCGAACTCCGGGCTCGAGGAGAAGTCCCGGAATGCATCGTCGATCATTGCCGCGAGCTCGGCATAGTGCTCGCGGGGTCGGCCCCCGGTATCGGTGTTCATGCCTGCGAGCCGTTGCGCCGCGTCGCGGGCGAAACCGCCTGTCATTCGGGCGAGGTCGCTCATCGCGCGCGCCGCGGGCTGCAAGTGCGCGGTCGCCTTTGGCTCTTGCATCGCCGCCGCGAACGGCTCGATCCACGATCCGAGCGCGAATGAGAACGCCGGGCCCAAGTCACCGAACTGTTCCCGGATGTGTGCGTCGCGGGTGAATTCGTCGATCGCGGCGAGGAGCGCGTGCATTTGCGGTGCCGTGCCGGCGTGCGTCGCGTGGCCTTGCCCGTCGTTCGATGCGCTCACCGCACGACTCCGGCGTTTGTCTTGCCCGGTACGGCTCCTTCGGTCATGGCTCCGTCGGTCTCGCCGAGGAGTGGTTGGCGCTGGTGTGAACGCCGGCTCCGCATTCGGTGACGTATCCGAACGCTTCGCGCCCTCGCTTTCCCGAACCCGCGTGAGGTGCGGACTAGCGACTGAGCCGGTTCTCGATAATGTCGTCGACCACCGCAGGCTCGGCCAGCGTCGAGGTATCGCCGAGATTGTCGATCTCGTTCGCGGCCACCTTGCGCAGGATGCGTCGCATGATCTTGCCTGACCGAGTCTTCGGCAGCCCCGGCGCGAACTGGATGACGTCGGGCGACGCGATCGGACCGATCTCCTTGCGAACGAGCCCGACCAGCTCCTTCTTCAGTGCGTCGGTGCCCTCCGTCCCGGCGTTGAGGGTCACGTAGGCGTAGATCCCCTGGCCCTTGATCTCGTGCGGGCAGCCGACTACCGCGGCCTCCGAGACAGTCGAGTGCAGCACGAGCGCGCTCTCGACCTCGGCGGTGCCCATCCGATGCCCGGACACGTTGATGACGTCGTCCACGCGCCCGGTGATCCAGTAGTACCCGTCTTCGTCGCGGCGCGCGCCGTCCCCGGTCATGTACAGACCCTTGAACGTTGCGAAGTAGGTCTGGATGAAACGCTCGTGGTCGCCGAATACGGTCCGCATCTGCCCCGGCCAGCTCCGCTTGATGCAGAGCGCGCCTTCCGCCACGCCGTCGCGCTCGTTGCCTTCGTGATCGACGATGACCGGCTCGATGCCGAACAACGGACGGGTCGCGGAGCCCGGTTTGAGCGGGGTGCAGCCTGGGAGCGGGGTGATCATCACGCCGCCGGTCTCGGTCTGCCACCAGGTGTCGACGACCGGACAGCGGGCATCGCCGACGACGTGGTAGTACCACTCCCACGCCTCCGGGTTGATGGGCTCGCCCACGGTGCCGAGGATCCGGA
>JAKZYK010000064.1:0-4163 GCA_047514485.1 Gammaproteobacteria bacterium | reverse complement strand
TACGCGATCCACATCGGCAGCGCAGCGCGAGCGCCCGTCTCGCGCTGTCCGAGCGGACGGACCCGGTCGAACCCGATCCAGGCGGTGGCGACGATGTCGGGATTGAACCCTGAAAACCATGCATCGTGCAGATCGTTCGTGGTGCCCGTCTTGCCGGCGAGGTCGTCGCGCTCGAGCACCCGGGCCTTGCGCCCGGTGCCGCGGCGGATGACATCGCGCATGAGGGAGTACATCAGCCACGCATTGCGGGCATCGATGACGCGCGGCGCACGGCGCGCGGAGCGGGGCTGCTCGGTGCCAGCCTTGGCGGAGGGCTCGGCCGGAAGCTCCGAGCTTGCGCCGTCAGCCGCGGCGGCCGACGTGGGCGCAGGGGCGGACATCACTTCTTCCTCGGCACAGTCGCGGCACACGACGAGCGGACTGGCCGTGAACAGGCTCGTATCGTCCCAATCGAGCACGCGCTCAATGAAGTAGGGCTTGACGGCATATCCGCCGTTGGCGAGCACCGTGTATCCGGCCGCGACCTCGAGGGGCGTCAACACACCGCTGCCGAGCGCGAGCGAGAGGCCCCGAGGCAGGCGCTCCACATCGAACCCGAACTTGGCGATGTGGCCGAGGGCAAAGTCGATGCCGATATCGCGCAGGAGCCGAATCGAGACCAGATTGCGCGACTTGTACAGCGCTGTTCGCAGACGGGTGGGACCGAAGAACTTCCCGCCGTAATTCTCGGGCCGCCACGCGCTCTTGAGGCTCGGGTCCTCGAAGACCACCGGCGCGTCGTTGATGATGCTGGCGGGGGTATAGCCGTGCTCGAGCGCGGCGGAGTAGATGAACGGCTTGAAGCTCGATCCGGGCTGACGCTCGGCCTGCGTCACGCGGTTGAACTTGCTGCGATAGAAATCGAAGCCGCCGGTGAGCGCAACGATCGCGCCGTCGTTCGGGTTGAGCGACACCAGCGCCCCCTCGACCTTGGGAAGCTGAGAGAAGCTCCAGCCGTTCTCGGTGAGCTGCACGCGGATGACGTCGCCCGCCTTCACGACCGCGGCGGCCGACTCCGGCTTCTTGCCCCGGTGATCCTCGTCGATGTAGGGGCGTGCCCACTCCATGCTCTCGAACGCGAGCTCGATCTGGCCGGCGTTCCGCGCGTAGGCGGTGACCACGCGCTCGTCGACCGACGTGACGACAGCCGGCAGCAGCCCCCCGAAGACCGAGACGTCCGCGAGCACCTCCTCCGGTGAACGTGCGTCCTCCCCGGAGGCGGCGCGCAGCTCGGACCCGCGGTAGCCGTGACGGACGTCATACTCCACCAGCGCCTCCCGCAACGCCGCGTTGGCGGCGTGCTGGAGCCTGCTGTCGAGGGTCGTGTAGACCTTGTGTCCGGCGGTGTAGGCATCGTCCCCGTACGCCGCCTCCATGTGCGCCCGCACCATTTCCGCGACGTAGGGCGCTTCGGCCTCGGTCGCGAGCCCGTGGACCTTCGCGGTCACCGGCGCGTCATGCGCCTCGTCGTATTCGGCCCTCTCGATGTAGCCGAGATCGAGCATGCGCCCGAGTACGTAGTTGCGGCGCACGACCGCCTGGCTCGGATCGACGATCGGGTTGAACCTGGACGGCGCCTTCGGCAGCCCCGCGATCATCGCGAGCTGGGCGAGCGTGAGCTGCGCGACAGGGTGCCCGTAGTAAACCTGCGCCGCGGCGCCGACGCCGTAGGCACGCTGGCCGAGAAAAATCTTGTTGACGTAGAGCTCGAGGATCTCGTCCTTGGTGAACTCGCGCTCGATCTTCAACGCGAGCAGGATCTCGTTGAGCTTGCGGATGTACGTCTTCTCCCGGCTGAGAAAGAAATTCCGGGCCACCTGCATGGTGATGGTGCTGCCCCCCGGCCCCTTCTCCCCGGTACGAAGCAGGTACAGCACGGCGCGGGTCAGGCCCTGCCAGTCGACCCCGGGGTGCTCGTAGAAGCGGTCGTCCTCGCCCGCGATAAACGCCTGGACCATTTGCTCGGGGATCTGATCGCGACGCAGCGGCGTGCGGTGCTGCTCGCCGAACTCGGCGATGAGCTTGCCGTCACGGGTGTAGACTCGCAGCGGCACCTGCAGCCGCACGTCGCGGAGGATCTCGGCGGAGGGGAGCTTCGGTGCCAGATACCAGTAGGCGCCTCCGGCGCCGAGCGCTACGACGAGCGCCACGAGCAGCACGAAGATGCCGAGGACCCGAAATACGCCGGCGAATCGAATCATGGTCTGTGCTCTACGCGTCCCCGCGGCCGACCGACCGCCAACCGCGCACCACTCGGGGGTTCGACCGTCAGCGGGGGGAGTATACGCTGCTAGTTTGGCGTCGACGATGATTGGGGTGGTGTGGTAGGCGGGTCATCCGAGCGAGCGGCACGGTTCGAGCGGAGGGCCGAGTGTCAGGGACCGGAGCCTGCATCACGCGCGCCTTCCACCTACGCGCGACGTCCCTAGAACCAACAGTCTGCACCCGAGCGTTCGCGTAGGCTTTCTTCCGCGCCCCGGGAATTTTTCGGTACCGACCGAGAGGCGCGGCTAAATCTGACCGGACGGTGGCAGGTTTTCGGGCGTCAGGAGCGATTCTGTTTCAGGAGAATGGCGATATCGGTGCCGATGGTTCCGGAAGCAAGCCAGTGTGCACCTTGGGCAGTGAGCAACATGGGAGCGATTCGATCGAGCAGCGGAGAATCTTGAAGGGCCGCGCGTACCCGGACCGGCGGCAAGCGGCCGAGTGTGGCGACAATCCAGTCAGGGACGGGCTGTCTGGCATTGGCGACCGTGACGAGAGCCCGCAATACCTCGTCTGAAGCAATGATACGGAGGGCTTCGGACGCCGCGGGTGCGCGGCGCGGGTCGTCGGCGATGAGATCCTGGACGAGACGGTCGATAACCGGCCGGGGGGTATCGGCGCCAAAGGCGCCGATGGCGTGCAAAGCGAGGTTCTCGTCAGCATCGTCGATGAAGGAGAGGACATCTTCGTAGCATTTGAGTCCGGCTTTGCCTAACGCCCAGACAGCGGCTTGCCGCAGTTCATCTCCTTCGAAACGAGGATCAGCGACAACGCGGTTGAGCTGTTCGCGGGAAAAGGGACTGTGGCCGAGTTCGGTCAGGATGAAGACAGCTTCCATGCGCAACTCGGGCCGGTCGTCATTGTCCCAGACGAAGCGGGTGATCTGCTCCTGCCCAAATTCGGAGCCGAGAGCGGCGGCGGAGCCTGCCGCTTCGAGGGCGACTCGTTCTTCGGTTTCCCGGCGGATGAGATCTTCGAGCGCCGGAATGACCAAGTCACGCGGATCCTCGCGGAAGCGCAAGGCTTTGACCGCGGCGTAACGATCTACGTCAGCGTCGGACTGTAGATCGTCGAGCGGCGCATAGCGACGTGGCAGATAGACCGACAAATCGGCAAGTTCCGGTGGTTCGCCGGCGAGGATGGTGGTTTGCGCCCTGAAGGTATCGCCAGGAGAGACATAGACGGACTTGCCGTGCAGCGTATAGGTCTGCTGGCGGGCCGGACGCTCGGCATCGGCGTTCATCTGGACAATGAGCCGTTCGTCCGTGACTTCAAGCACAGTGCCGTCACGGATCGGGACTGTGGCGGGCCATGTCCTGTCCCGTTCAGCACCTTCGGAGGCGGATTTCGGCGGTCCGAGCTTCGATCTGTGCACGGAGGCGCGCAACGCGCCGACAGTGAAGTAAACCGCATCGTCGGCAGGTTCTGGACCGTCGTCTCTATCGAAGCAGGTGATCACGGCGACAATGTCGTCATCACGCAGACCGGCGTCCCAGACCCTGTCCGGGTTCGCGGGTGCGTCGCTCATGCGGATTTTGAGGTCGGTCTTGGCACGAACTTCGGCGCGCATGCCGGTTTTGACGCAGAGCAGGTCAGGAAGGCGCAATCGTTTGACCTTGGTGGTCCAGATCTTGTTGGAACCGCAGTAGCGCTCCAGTTCGATCGGCTCGAAGCCGCGGTCGCGGAATCGATCCATCGTGCGATGGACGCCGACCGCGCCCATACTCAGAAACCGCAGGAAGCTGGTGTCGGCCTTGAAGCCCATCAGCGGCGGTCTTTCGGGATGGGCTTCAGCAGATCAGCAGGGGTGGTGCCGAGGGCTCCGGCGATCTGGAAAATGTTCTCGAGCGAGACGTTGC
>JAKZYK010000063.1:0-6145 GCA_047514485.1 Gammaproteobacteria bacterium | reverse complement strand
CCGGCCGCTCGACATCAAGCTCACCGCGGTTCTCGACCACATGAGCATCGAGCTGACCTCGAACGACGCCGAGCAGATTCCGGTGCTCCAGGGCGGGCCGGTGCAGCGCGAGCGCGGATTCGTCATTCACCACCCGCCGGGAGATTGGGATGCGGTGCTCAGGGTCGGGGACGACATCGGCATCTCGACCTCGAAGGACATTCTCTCGGCCGTCGCCGAGGGGCGGGGTCCGGAGCGGGTGATCATCGCGCTCGGCTACGCCGGGTGGGGAGCAGGGCAGCTCGAGCACGAGGTGCAGCAGAACGCCTGGCTGAGCGGGCCGGCGGACTCTCGGATCATCTTCGATACCCCCTACGAAGAGCGATGGACGTCGGCGGCGCGCCTGCTCGGCATCGATCCGGACCATCTGTCGGGTGACGCGGGCCACGCGTGAGCGTGGAAGTCCACGACCACCGCCTCGCCCGCGCAGAAGCCCGAAACCCACAGAAAATCGGCCCGGTGACTTGCTCGGCGCTGCCGCCCCGGACGACCGTCCGCGTACTTCGGATTACACTCCGCTCTCCCTGTCCTCACGAGGATCCCACGCAATGAGCAAGATCTGTCTGGTGGTGGATTTCACGGTCAAGCCGGGAACGAAGGCGCAGTTCCTGGGAATCATCAAGGAGCACGCATCGAAGACGCTCGAGAACGAGGAAGGGTGTCTTCAGTTCGAGGTGTGCGATCCGGCCGAAGGCGAGAACCGCGTCTTCCTCTACGAGATGTACGCCGGCGACGCCGCGTTCGAGGCCCACAAGGCATCGCCGACCCTCGCACGGACCCGCGAGCGCTACGCGGACATCGTCGAGTCGCGCGACATCCATATCTGCAACGTCCTGTAGCCGGGGGAAGGCGAAGATGATCACGCTCTACGGTGGACCGCGGTCGGGCAACGCCTACAAGGTGAGACTGCTGCTCAGCCTGCTCGGGCTCGAGTTCGAGGAGACCGTCATCAACCTCCAGACCGAGGAGAACCGGACCGAGTCGTTTCTCGCGCTGAACCCCCGAGGGCAGATCCCGACCCTGGTCGACGGCGAGGTCACGGTGTGGGACTCGCAGGCGATCCTCGTCTACCTCGCCCGGCGCTACGGCGAGGCATGGCTGCCGGTCGAGCCGGCCGCCATGGCCGAGGTGATGCAGTGGCTCGCGCTCGCCGAGAACGAACTCCTCTTCGGTCTCGCCCGAGCCCGCGCGGTCAAGTCCTTCGGCCGCGACTTCGATCTCGCCTCGTGCCAAGCGTACGGCCACGCCGGCCTGAAGGTGCTCGAGCAACGGCTCGCCGAGCATTCGTGGCTCGCCGCCGGCAAGCCGACGATCGCCGACGTCGCCTGCATGCCCTATGCCGCGCTCTCCTACATGGGCGACATTCCGCTCGACGACTACCCGGCAGTCCGCGCGTGGATCGATCGTGTTCGCGCGCTGCCGGGTTTCATCGCGATGGAGGGGATCTGAGAACGGCTCCGGCCCCGGCGGCCGCGCGGCCGGGCGTCCGCGCGCGCTCTACTGCCGGAGCTTGAACCGCTGGATCTTTCCGGTGGCGGTTTTCGGGAGGTCGCCGGCGAATTCGATCCAGCGCGGGTACTTGAACGGCGCGAGCCGCTCCTTGACGAACTCCTGAAGCGCAGCGGCAAGCTCCGCGTCCGCCTCGACGCCCTCGCGGGGCACGACGAAAGCCTTCGGCTTGACCAGACCCTGCTCGTCCTCGGCGGCGACGACCGCGGCTTCGAGCACCGCCTCGTGCCCGATCAGCGCGGACTCCACTTCGAAGGGCGACACCCACTGCCCGCCCACCTTGAGCATGTCGTCGGTACGCCCGCGGTAGTGGTAGTAGCCTTCCTCGTCGACGACGTACTTGTCCCCGGTACGGGTCCAGGGTCCGTGGAAGGTGGCGAGCGACTTCTCGCGCTGGTTCCAGTACGCGACCGCCGAGGAGTCGCCGCTCACCCACAGCTCCCCGATCTCGCCCGGCGCGGCGGGCTGGCCGGTCTCGGCGACCACCTTGAGCTGGTATCCGGGCACCGCCTTTCCCGAGGTGCCGTAGCGCACGTCGCCCTCGCGGTTGGAGAGGAAGATGTGCAGCATCTCGGTCGAGCCGAGCCCGTCCAGGATGGGGGCGCCGAAGCGCTCCTCCCAGGCAGCGCCGATCTCCGCCGGCAGCGCCTCGCCGGCCGAGACCGCGAGGCGCAGCCGCGACGAGCCGTCCCCGGGGCTGCCGGGCGGCTGCGCGTCCCTGGACAATGCACGGGCGGCCCGCCCACGCACGGCCGAGCCGGTCTCCTCCGCGCGGGGCGGCTGCGCGAGCATCGCGCCGTAGAGCGTCGGCACGCCGTAGAAGATCGTCGGCTGGTGTTTGCGCAGGAGTTCCATCACCGCGTCCGGTGTCGGGCGGCTGGCGAGGACCACCGTGGTCGCACCGACATAGAACGGAAAGGTCATGCCGTTGCCGAGGCCGTAGGCGAAGAAGAGCTTGGCGGCGGAATAGACGAGATCGTCCTCCCGGATCCCGAGGGTCGCCACGCCGTAGTGCTCGGCGGTGGTGATCAGATCGCGGTGCAGGTGCATCGAGCCCTTCGGCGTGCCGGTGGAACCGGAGGTGTAGAGCCAGAACGCGACGTCGTCGCAGGTGGTGGGCGCTGCGTCGAGTTCGGGCGACGCAGCCGCGAGCAGATCCGCGAGCCGGTGATGAGCGTGTCCGCCGGTCCCTGCCGCCGTCTCCGGGTCGCTGGCGGCATCGCTCCCTGCCGACGCCTGCGCGTTGTTTTGCGCCTCGCCTCCGGCGATCACGACCTGCTCGACGTGGGGCTGATCCGCGAGCGCGGGTGCGAACCGGTCGAGCAGCGCTTCGCTCACGACGACGATGCGCGCCCGCGAGTCGCGCAACAGGTGCGCGTAGTCGCCCGAAGTCAGCAGGGTATTAATTGGGATCGGCACGCAGCCGGCCTTGATTGCGCCCCAGAACACCGCGGGGAAGTCGATGCCGTCGAGCATGCACATCAGCACCCGGGTCTCCATCCCCGCGCCGAGCATGCGCAGTGCGTTGCCCGCACGGTTCACCCGCTCGGCCAACTCGCCGTAGGTGTAGCGGCCCGTGGCATCGATGAAGGCGGTCTTCTCCGCTCGCCCTCTCGCGAGGTTGGCGTCGATGAACTCGACCGCCGCGTTGTACCCCCGCGGCAGCTCGATCGTTGCTGGCAAGGTGGTGCGGTCCACTCTGGCGAGTTGCATTGCGCCGTTCCTCTCTGAGAGCCAAGTCAGCGTCCTGGAGTCCAGGACGCATTGGGTTGCCAATGACGAGCCGGCGGCCATTCCGAGCTGAGTCGGACGGCATACAGCCAACAATCAATCGCATCGACCGGCTTTCCTTCAATCGAGCGACAGGTTCCGCGCCGATTGAGCATCACGGATTCTCCATCCGCGACGCACTGATTCTCCCATTGACCGCGGGATCATAACTCGCGCTCCTCGAGCGCAAGGAAAGGTCTGCCCGGTAGAGCGAAATTCGTTCCTCTTGTCGCAAGGCACATCAGGCTCGATCTGCTGCCCAAAGAGATCGCGGAGCAGCGCCTGCTACGCCGTGATCTGCACGTTGTTCAACGAGCAACTTGCAGTTGGACGCTCAGAAAGCGAGACACTTGAATTTTACCGGTCAGCGCGACGTCTGATATGTAACCCAAAATGGGATATATATTGTAAGTCCCAAAGATGTGCCGTAGAGTGTACGTGCGCATAGACCGCCAGTCACCGGTAGTGACCGCGCATGGTAACGGGCAAAGGAGGAGGGAGCGATGAACAGCCGACCAACTATCTTGTTGAATATCAGGATGAATCCTAAAGAAAGTATTAGGACGACCGAGAATTCATGCGGCCATGAAGGCCTATGCTGCATTGAGAGGCGCACTGGAGGCGTGGGTTGCGGAGGTCGAGAGAGCTGAATGGAGCGAACCGGCAGACATTCGGGCGCGGTATCCGAAAGCCTCCGTCGTAACGAAGCGGCGGATCGTATTCAGACTCAAGGGCAATCGATTTCGCCTCGTCGCGGCCGTTCGGTTCGCCTCGGAATCGAGCACCGGAATCGTCACCGTCAAGTGGATCGGCACCCACGCCGACTACGACAAGATCGATGTCCGGACCATTCATGGATCAAGTGCAGAGGAGCCAGACCATGAACGTTCGACCGATCCGGTCCGACGCCGACTACCAGTTGGCCATGGACAGAATCGAGTCGCTGATGGACCTTGATGACCCGACCCAGGACCAGCAGGACGAAATCGAGCTTCTCTCCCTGGTCATCGAAGCCCATGAGCGCGAAACCGTTCCGATCGAGCCGCCTGATCCCATCGAGGCGATCAAGTTCCGCATGGAGCAGGCCGGACTCACCGCCGCTGACGTAGCGCACTGTTTCGGAGGCCGGACACGTGTCTACGAGGTGCTGAGGGGCCGCCGCGACTTGAACGTGAGCATGATGCGGGCACTCAACGAACATCTCGGCATTCCCGCCGACATCCTGCTGGGGCGCTCGGGCGCGCGCCTCCCAGAACAGTCGAGCTATGACTGGAAGCAGTTCCCCATTCGGGAAATGATGAAGCGGCACTGGATTCCCACCGTTGAGAATATGACCGACGCCTGCGAGGCGCTGATTGACGAATTCCTTTCCAGCGCTCTAGGCGGCGAGCACGCAGGGACCTTTCCTTCGTTTCGCCTGGGCTCGCGCGAGAACGCAAAGGCCGAACCCTATGCCCTGATGGCGTGGTGCTGTCAGGCGATGATACTTGCGTCGCAGGACGAGCCGCTTCAAAAGGCATTCGATCCGAATGTGGTCGATCCGGCAGCGTTTCTGGAGGAGATCGCACGACTCAGCCAGGAGCGTGAAGGTCCACGTCGAGCGATTGCGCGCATGCGTGAGAACGGTATCCGCTTCGTCGTATTGACACATCTCAGAAAATCATACCTGGATGGCGCCGCGATGCGCGGGCCTGATGGAGTCCCTCTGGTAGCGCTCACGTTGCGGTACGACCGCCTCGACAACTTCTGGTTCTGTCTGATGCACGAACTCGCACACATCGTGCTTCACCTTGACGACGAGGCATGCGTCTTTCTCGACGATATGTCGCTACGAGACGGTTCCAACGGTTCCCAGGCGGCCGTGCGCGAACAAGAGGCCGACGAACTGGCCGAAAGGGTCTTGATCGACGATGACGCTTGGGTCCGGTCCGGCTTCCCCGATGCTGCGACGAACTTGCGGATCGCTGAGCTGGCCATCGAGGCAAATGTCCACCCGTCGGTGGTGGCGGGTCGTGTCCGGTTCGAGACCCGGAACTACCGCAGGTTCGCAGGACTGGTCGGAAACGGTGAAGCGAGAAGGTTCTTTCCACGGGACGGGGTCTACGCCGGCGCGGATCGATAGTTGGGATCGCTCGTCAACACGAGAACGGAGAACCGGATGACGAGCATCGTATACGCGCTGAGGAACCCAGCGATGCCGGGCTGATAAAGATCGGCAGAACGGACAGGTGCGCGACCGCTCGAATGAATGACTTGTACGGAAGTGTGGTCCCGCTTCCCTTCGAATGCATCATCGCCAGAGAAGTAGAGGACGGAGATGGCATTGGGAGTGGAACGGAACCCGCACCCCACCGCCTACTGGACGTAAGAGGGGCAATTGCTGAGCGATATCTACGCTGACACCTACGGAAGCCGCGGAGGCTGATACAAGCACCTCGAATGCGCATATCACCAGCGCCCCAGCTCAGCCGTCGATGTACTCCCGAAGCGTGTCGTGCAGTGACTTCGGGATGGTGACGCCCTCGGTCGGGGTGTGCTCGCGCGCCCGGAACCTGCGATCGGACGGCAACCGCGTTCCATCCTGCTCCAGGACTTTCGCAAAGAGCTTTTCGGCGTGGGCGAGCTGCGCATCGCGGTTTCCGTCGCCGACGCAACGCGCGGGGTCGATCACGATCATGAACTCGCCGCCGCATGGTGCGCCGACGTTGCCGGTATCCGCCGCACTGGCCTCGAAACTGAACATGTCGCCGATCAGTGCGCCCGCGAGCAGCTCGACCATCAGCGCGATGGCTGCACCCTTGTAACCGCCGAACGGAAGCTGCGCGCC
>JAKZYK010000062.1:0-2507 GCA_047514485.1 Gammaproteobacteria bacterium | reverse complement strand
GCGCACCGACAAGAGCAACCGCCTGTCCTATCCGTTCGGAGTGATGCTCAATCGCGCCGGGCGCCGGTTCGTGGACGAAGGCGAGGATCTCGGCTTCTACACCTATGCGAAGTACGGCGGCGAGATTCTCCGCCAGCCGGGGTCCCTCGCCTGGCAGATATTCGACCAGAAGACGATGCACCTGCTCGAGCCCCGCTACCGGACGAGCGATCCGATCACCTCCGATACCCTTGAGGGTCTGGTCGCACAGCTCGACATCGACGATCGGGCGCAGGCGCTCCGCACCCTCGATGCCTACAACGAGGCGGCGTGCGACCCGGCCGGATTCGATCCCACCGTCCTGGACGGACTCGCCACCACGGGGCTCGAGCCGCCCAAGTCGAACTGGGCGCTGCGGCTCGACGAGCCGCCGTTCGCCGCCTACTCCGCCACCGGCGGCATCACCTTCACCTTCGGCGGACTCGCAATCGACGAGCAGGCGAGGGTGCTCGGCACCGACTGGCGCCCGATGCCCGGGCTCTACACCTGCGGCGAGATGGTCGGAGGGCTCTTCCACTTCAACTACCCCGGCGGGACCGGCCTTGTCTCCGGCGCGGTGTTCGGTCGCATCGCGGGCCGGTCCGCCGCACGGGACCGAACGGGCTCCTGATGCGCGCGAAGGGGTAGGATGCATGCAATTTCCCCAAGAGCGCTTCGTCAGGCGCACAAGCCGAATTGAAACCAACCCGAACGTCATGCCTCGGTATGTTGATTGACTGGTCGATCAACCAGCCGCCGACAGACGGGAGGAGAACGAGTCCAATCACTCGTTCCGTGAAACCCACTGATTTGCGTTGTCGGTAGAGTATCGCCGCGGTGATGGTGAGCCCGTCGCCGATTCGGGCTCAACGCTGATCGGGCTCTTCCCACCGCGCCAAACGGGCTCGCACTACCGAAGATCGGCCCGTTCCGGATCTGCTCGAGGTCCGCTATGAGCGCTTCGTCGCGGCCGAGGGCTGAATCCCCGTTCCCGGCCCTCAGACCGGAGCGGCTCGCGAGCTCTCCGCTTCGGGCGCCGCGAGACGCTTCGCGACCCAGCGATGGAAGTGATGGACCGGCGGGTCCAGCACCGGGGCGAATACTCCCCCATCGAACGCGGGCGAGTTCCGGCCCCGTTGCATCCCTTCCACCACCGCCACGTCCTCGCCCAGAATGCAGGCCCATTGTTCCTTGATCGCGGACCGTGCCGAGTCGAAGTCGGCCGCTTCCGCCGCGCCGTCGACGAAGTAGCTCCGCCATCGTTCGACGGTCCGGTCCGGGGCGACCGGCTCCAGCACCATGGTCCAGAAATGGTCTCCGTGACCGGACACGAATACGTTGGGGTAAAAGCTCGGATACTCGCCGGTGCGGGCCGGCCACGCTTCGATGCGCGGCAGCG
The DNA here is from genome assembly GCA_047514485.1 of Gammaproteobacteria bacterium. Lineage (GTDB taxonomy): Bacteria > Pseudomonadota > Gammaproteobacteria > HK1 > HK1 > HK1. The sequence goes on along the minus strand of JAKZYK010000062.1, from coordinate 1,090 downwards.
AGGGACTCGCATGGTCGACCGTGTCGTACGCCGATGAACCCTGTCCCGCAAACTGCGTGTCGTCGAGGAAACAGTAGTGGTCTACGAACGGGGATTGACGGTTGAGCGACGGATGGACCCACGGCAAGTGCGAGGCATCGAGGTTGTTCTCGATCGCGAGCTTCCAGTTCGCGCGCACGTCGAATCGAAACTCACCGTGGGTCGCGGCCGGATGCAGCCGGCTCTCGTAGCCCGGTCCTCCGAGCCCCTCGAAGCGCTCCGCGAGCGGCGCGATATGGGCCTCGAACGGCTCCGCGTCACCGGACAGGTTGACGAACACGAGGTCGAGCCAGACCGCGCTTCTCACCGCCCGGAGCCCGTGCGCTCCGCGGTCGAAACCATCCACATCGTGGCGTCCGATCCCGCCGATGTTGGGGGTTCCGGTCAACCGGCCCTCGAGATCGTAGGTCCAGGCATGGTACGGGCAGCGGATCGCTCCTTTCACCTGACACGGTTTCCACACGAGCTCGTTGCCCCGATGCGAGCACACGTTGTGGAACACGTGCACCGCTCCGTCGGCGGCGCGGGCCATGAAGAGCGGCACGCCGAGGAGCTGCACCGGGCGCAGATCGCCCGGCCGCGGGACATCGGCCGCGTGTCCGAGGCAGGCCCATGAGGGCGCGAAGATCCGATCGAGCTCGAGCTGGAAGAATTCGGGGCTCGTATAGACGCGGTTGGGAAGTCCGGTGGCTTCCCCGACGGGGCGCTCGACCGCGGCCGCCAAGTCGGAAATCGCCAAGTTCATCGCCATCGCGAGTCCTTGAAGACTTGGCCCCGGCCCCCGGATGCGAGCCGCGCGGCTTCCTTGAATCGGATCGGAGTGGGGGCGGAATATGCGCCCGCCGCCGCCGCGTGGCAACCCGAATGGGAGGCTGCCCGGCGAACCAGTCTAATCCCATACGGAAATGAGCCTGAAGGATTGGGGGTGAGCCAGGCCGTGGGCGATGTTGGGATGGGTTTGAGTGGGAGGCAGATGTTGTCCTGAACGGTCGGTGGAGGCAACCGCGGCGAAGGGTTGTGCGGTGTTGTCGTGTGAGAATCACCGGTGGTG
>JAKZYK010000061.1:0-4640 GCA_047514485.1 Gammaproteobacteria bacterium | reverse complement strand
ATGGCGGTCCGACTGGCCAAGGCATTCGGCTCGAACACGGAGACCTGGATACGGTTGCAGGCCGCCTATGACGTGGCACAGGCGCAGGCACGAGAGGATGACATCATGGTCGAGCGCTACGAACCGCAACCAGTCTGACGCAGCAACAAGACGAGAATCCTCACACGGGGAATCGGAAAGTAGCCCTGTGGTCCTCGGCCCGCTTCGGGGCGATACGCCGAGAGACGCCTGAACGATGATCGGGCTGAACGTATTCGGCAGGACTTCAGGAAATCCCTTCGTGTGGACATGCGTGGTGTCTCCTCAATCGCACTGTTGGTCTGGGCAGGGAGCGCGTGTGCCGGCCCCTGAGCTTTCCTCGGCACGGGGCGATACCCCTTGACGAAACACCCGAGGCGTTTCAGATGGCCGGGAATGGCCGGATTACGGCTCGCGCGGCACTTGAGAGGAACGGAGGAGTACGCCCGTGCGCTGCACCCGGGGATCGAGTCCGGGCTTGGCGGGGCCTCCTGACAGGGAGGACGGTGATTTGATCAAGGGAACCGTGTTGCCGCTGCTTTACACCGGGCTCGCGGTGTTCATCGGGCTGTGCGCGGTGCTCTACCTGCTCCAGGAGCAACTCATCTTCCTGCGCCAACCGCTGGCGGACGGCGTTCGGCACGCGGTCCGGAATCTGCCCGGCACCACCGAAATCGAGGTGACGGCGAAAGACGGTACCCAACTGCACGGCTGGCTCCGGCACACCGTCGAAGAGACGTCCTCGCGGGGCCTCGTGATCTACTTCGGCGGCAACGCCGAGGAGGTGTCCGGGCAAGTGTACGACGCGGAGCCGCTCGCGCCCTGGTCGGTCGCGGCCATCAACTACCGCGGTTACGGACTGAGCGAAGGGCGTCCGAGCGAGACCGCGCTCGTCGCCGATGCGCTTGCCATCTACGACCGGCTCGCGGTGCGCGAGGACGTCGACCCGAACCGCATCGTGATCCTCGGACGCAGCCTCGGCAGCGGGATCGCGGTGCAGCTTGCCGCGAGCCGGCCGGTGCGCGCGGTGGTGCTCGTCTCCCCCTTCGACAGCCTGCGAAGCCTCGCCAGGAAGCAGTACCCGTTCGTCCCGGTATCGCTGCTCCTCAAGCATCCCTTCGACTCGTTGGCACGTGCACCGGGGATCGAGGCGCCCTTGCTGGTGATCGCGGGAGAACGCGATCGGATCATCCCGCCTGCGTTCTCGCGGCGCTTGCACGACGCATGGGCCGGCCCGAAGCGGTGGACGCTCATTCCGGGGGCGGATCACAACGACATCCATACCCGGCCCGGTTACTGGCCCGCAATGCGTGAGTTCCTTGCACACGTCGCACCCACACCCCGACCCCGAAAAGCCGGAACCAAGTCGTGAACGATCTCGGATTCCCCATGACGGACGGGCCGGCGCCGGAGCTTCCTTCCCCGGGCGCGGCGGTCCGCAATCGGCTGGTGTACGGCGGTGCCCGTGGCGATCTTGCGAAGATCGCGATCACCAACGCCATACTGACCCTCGCGACACTCGGCATCTACCGCTTCTGGGGCAAGACTCGGGTGCGGCGCTACCTGTGGGGCCGGATCAGCTTCCTCGGCGATCAGGCGGAGTACACCGGCACCGGCAAGGAGCTTCTCCTGGGCTTTCTGGTCGCGCTCGTCGCGCTTGCGCTCCTGATCGGCTCGGCCTTCGGGATCCAGACGGCATCCGGCGACGACCACCCGATCTACTGGATCGCGGAGTCCGTCTATCTCCTCATCCTCCTCTTTCTCGCCTACGTGGCGGAGTACCGGGCCAGACGCTACCGGCTGAGCCGGACCGAATGGCGCGGCATCCGCTTCGCCCAGGACGGATCGAGCCTCCGCTACGCGCTCCTCGCCCTTGGTTGGGGCATCGTCGTCGTCCTCAGCCTGGGGACGGCCTACGCCGTCTATCGCACACGTCTGCAACACTACCGAACGACCCACACCAGCTTCGGGAACCGTCGCTTCGGGCTCGAAGCGCGGGCGGCGGAGCTGGTGAAGCCCTGGCTGCTGGCCTGGCTCTTCTTCGTGCCGACCCTGGGCCTCACGTACGTCTGGTACCGTGTGAGGGAGTTCCGATACTTTGCGGAGAAGAGCCGCTGCGGTGCGTTCTCGTTCGAATCCGATCTCAGGGCCGGCTCCGTCATCCTGGCCGTTATCGTGTATGTCATGTCCACCTCGATCACGGTGGTCGTTCTGTTACTGGGGATCGCCACGATGGCCGCCGTTGTGCTCTTTCCGGCGTTGACGGCGGCGATGGAGAGCGCCGCGAACGTGCTCCCCGGCGAGCTGGGACCCGTGGAGATGGTGGGCTACGTCGTGGCGTTCGCAATCATCTTTCCCGTCATCGGCGTGCTGCGGATGCTGTTCCTGGTTCACCCGCTGTTCCGCGAGATCTCCGGCTCCACCAGCGTCATCGGCGAAGAGGACTACGAAGCCATCGCGCAGAGCCAGCAATCCGCGCCGCGGCGGGGCGAAGGGCTCGCCGACGCGCTCGACGTGGGCGCGATATAGAACCGGACCGGTCTCGACCATGATTCGAGGGGCGGGCAGCTATTACGACGGCGAGAGCGCCGTGCGCCGCGAGGTGACGGTTGACGTCACCTCCGATGGATTGCAGATCGTGGAGCCGCCGGACCAGCGCGAGCTCGCGTTCTGGGAATACCGGGAGCTTCGGCCGGTCGACGAAGTGCCGGGGGACGGTCCGTACCGCATCAGGGCGGAACACGGCGGCGCCCGGCTTGTCCTCACGGATCGGTACCTGATCGCCGAGGTCGCCGCACGCGCCCCGCGGCTTGCGGCGCGCGAGCGCGATTGGGCCGGTCTGTGCCTGCGCTGGGCCGGCCTTCTGACGATCTCGATCGCAGTCCTCCTGGCCGCGCTCTGGTTCGGTCTGCCGCGCTTCGCCGACCACGCCGCCCGGCTCGTGCCGAACGAATGGGAGGCCGCCGTCGGTGAGAGCTTGGTCGAACCGGTGGTCCGGCAGCTTGCCCAGTTCGACGGTACCGAGACGGCTGCCTTCTGCACCGCCTCCCGCGGGCGCGAGGTGCTGGAGGCGCTGTCCCTGCGCCTGGCGCCCGCCGAGTCGCCGTACCGCTTCCACGTCCGGGTCGTGAATCTGAAGATGAACAACGCCTTCGCCCTCCCCGGCGGGCAGATCGTGATCGCTCAGGGATTCCTTCACTTCGCCGAATCTCCGGACGAGGTGGCCGGAGTCCTCGCCCACGAGATGGGACACGTGATTCACCGACATACGACCGCTGCCATGATCGAGGCGCTTGGCCTCGCCTTTCTGTTCGGGGCAATGTTCGGGGATCTAGGAACCGGCGCGATCGGGTGGGTCGGAGAAACCCTGATCGGCCTCAGCTTCCGCCGCGAGGCGGAGACGGAAGCGGATGAGAGCGCGATCGAGCTCCTGGGGCGCGCCGGGCTGAGCAGCCGGGGTCTCGCGGACTACTTCGAACGCATCGAGGGGAAAACCGGCGACATGCCCGCATTCCTTCACCCGCTCTCCACCCATCCGCGCAACGAGAGCCGGCTACGGGGTTTCGCGCGCGGCGTGACCGCCGGTCCGCCGTCCCTCGGCGAACTCGATTGGTGGAGCTTGCGGGATATATGCAGCCGGCAGGAGCCCCTCGACCCGCAGTGACCTCGCCATTGGCCAACGATCCCCAGCGGACAACCCGGCGCTCCGGCGGCAGACGGTCGCCTCTCTGATCGAGCATATTGTGCTCATTGCCTCCCGCCGAGTGGTCACGGTGCCTCGTAGCGAGATCGTGGCTCGGGTAGCAGTTCCGGATCCGGATGCCAATCAGCTGCGCCGCTGCGTCAGCGAACAGAATACGGGTTTGATTTCCGTCCAGGCTGTCAACCATTTCATCCGCCTATTGCCGATCGAAGCCATCCGAGTATCGTCGAGGGCAGCGGCGAGAGAATGCGGAGCCATGACCGTCAAGCGGACGATCGACCATACCCCGGTGCCGGTGCGCATCTGGACCGAGGACGTTACCTGCGACGCGGTGCAGCAGCTCGAGCACGTCGCGCGACTGCCGTTCGTGCACTCGCATGTGGCCGCGATGCCGGATGTCCACGTCGGGGTCGGGTCGACCATCGGGTCGGTGATCCCGACCCGCGGCGCGATCATCCCGGCTGCGGTCGGGGTAGACATCGGCTGCGGGATGATCGCGGCCAGGCTATCCATCGATGCAAACGCCCTGCCGGATTCGCTCGGCGGGGTTCGTTCGGTGATCGAGGCGCGGGTGCCGGTCGGCTTCCACATGCATGACGAGCGCAACGTGCGAGCGAGCGGGGTCGAGCGCCTGAAGAAGGACTACGACGCCCTCACCGACAAGGTGCCCGCCCTTGCCAAGATGATGAAGCACCGCGATGGGTGGCAGCGCCAGATCGGCACCCTCGGGGGCGGCAATCACTTCATCGAAATCTGCCTCGACGAGCTCGACCGCGTATGGGTGATGCTCCACTCGGGCTCACGCGGGATCGGAAACCAGATCGGCCGCCACTTCATCGCACTCGCCCGCGAGGAGATGCTCGCGCTCGACGCGAAGCTGCCGGACAAGAACCTTGCCTATCTGCGCGAGGGCACGGAG
>JAKZYK010000060.1:0-3874 GCA_047514485.1 Gammaproteobacteria bacterium | reverse complement strand
CCATGGAACTGATCAGGCAGGGACTCGACTTCGACTTCATGAGCCGGCGGCGCTTCGCCGTCATGTTCTCCGCGGCGATGCTGGCGATCTCGATCGTCTCGCTCGCGGCGCGGGGTCTCGATTTCGGGATCGACTTCACGGGCGGCACCCTCGTCGAGGTGGGCTACCCCCGTGCCGTCGAGCTCGAGCCGGTGAGGGCCACGCTGCACCGCGCAGGATTCGAGGGTGCCGTCGTCCAGCACTACGGAACCGCGCACGAAGTGCTCATTCGTGTCGCGCCTCGCGACGACATCGACAAGTCGGAGCTCAGCAACCGCGCGCTCGACGCGCTCCGGGCCAGGGATTCGTCGGTCGAACTGCGGCGGGTCGAATTCGTGGGGCCGCAGGTGGGGGAGGAGCTGACCGAGCAGGGGGGGCTCGCGATGCTGATCGCGCTGGGCGCGATTTTCCTTTACGTCATGTTCCGGTTCGAATGGAAGTTCTCCGCCGGCGCGGTCGCGGCCCTGTTCCACGACGTGGTGATCACCCTCGGCATCTTCTCGGTTCTCGGGCTCGATTTCGATCTGACCGTGCTTGCCGCGATTCTCGCGGTCATCGGCTATTCGCTCAACGACACCATCGTTGTCTTCGACCGGATCCGCGAGAACTTCCGCCGGATGCGGCGCGGCACCTCCGAATCGATCGTCAACCGCTCGCTGAACCAGACCCTGTCGCGCACGCTGATGACCTCGCTGACGACGCTGCTCGTGCTCGTCGCGCTCTTCTTCCTCGGAGGCGAGCTGATCCACGGGTTCGCCACCGCTCTGATCATCGGGGTCGTCATCGGCACGTATTCGTCGATCTACGTGGCGAGCACGTGCACCCTCTGGCTCGGGGTGCAGAAGGCGGATCTGATGCCGGTGCAGAAGGAAGGCGCCGAGGGGGTCGATGCACAGCCGTGAACGGCGTCCGGGCCTCGGCCCGGCGTTACTGGGAATTCATCAGGAATTTCGCGCTGAGGGGGCGTTGATCCCATGTTCGTAGTCATCGATATCTGGCGCAGCAGAGCGCTGATGGTTGCGATGGCATGCGTGCTAGCCTGGCCGATGACGACGGCGGCGGACGCCGGACATCCCGCTCAGCACCTGGTCGAGCAGGTGACGTCAAGAATTCTTGAAGGGCTGACATCGCAGCGCGAATCGCTCCAGGACGATCCGCAGCACCTGTACGAGTTCGTGGATCGACTCATCGTCCCGCACTTCGACTTCGAGCGTATGTCGCGGCGGGTGCTCGGCAAGCGCTGGAAGACGGCCTCTGCGGAGCAGCAGACGCGGTTCGTCTCGGTATTCCGGTCCTTGCTCGTGCGTACCTACTCGGCGGTGCTCAACGAATACCGCGGGCAGACGCTTGCCTATCTCGATCCGGTGCCACGCAAGAGCGACGACGAGATCGTTATTCCGGCGGAGATCGAGCAGACCGGCGGCCAGCCGATCCGCATCGCGTATGCGATGCACCAGGACGGGATGGATTGGAAGATTTTCGATGTCGCGGTCGAGGGCGTGAGTCTCGTGACGAACTACCGCTCGTCGTTCCGTTCCGAAATTGCGCGCCACGGGATCGATGGCCTGATCGCGCGTCTTCAGGCGAAATACCTGACGAAACACTGACGAGGTATCAAGTCGGCAGGCCATGGCCGGACATTCGGTGCGGCGCACTCGTCAGTCCGGAAAAGCACCTTTCGAGCCGGATGCAGCCGGTGCGAGGCTTGCAACCTTGGCGGCTCGATGTACGCCGCCGCGTTCAACCGGGATGAACAGGAATGGAGCCGGACGAAATCCGTAGATTGATCGAGAGCGGTCTCGATTGTGCTCATGTCGATGTCACCGGCGACGGGCGGCATTTCAACGCGGTCGTCGTGAGCGAGGCGTTCACGGGGAAGCCGATGATCCGCCAGCACCGGCTCGTCTACGAGACCCTTGGCGAGCGTTTCGACAACGACGTTCTCCACGCGCTCGCGTTGCGTACGTATACACCGGCTCAATGGGAGCAGCTCGGCCGGTGACACAGCGTCTCATTCGCTTTCGGGCAATGCGTGTTCGTTCTGTGCCGGCTCCACTGTCCCTTGCGCTCGCGTCCTCGACGCGGCCGGCCAGGAGGCCGGCCCCGGCGTTACGGCAATCGCTGGTGAACAGGCCTGAGCTTCGCGCTGCACTGCCGTGCCGGGGCATCCGGCCCGCGTCGTATGGATAAGCTCATCATCACTGGCGGGATTCCCCTCGAAGGCGAGATCCGCATTTCAGGAGCCAAGAACGCAGCATTGCCGATCCTCGCCGCAACCCTGCTCGCGGACGGTCCGGTCAGCGTGGGGAACATTCCCCACCTGCAGGACATCACGACGACCATGGAGCTACTCGGCCGCATGGGAGTGGAGCTCGTGGTCGACGAGCGCATGAACATCGAAGTCGACTGCTCGACGATCCGGGAGCTGTTCGCTCCGTATGAGCTCGTGAAGTCGATGCGGGCGTCGATCCTGGTCCTCGGACCCATGCTCGCGCGTTTCGGCGAGGCGGTCGTCTCCCTTCCCGGCGGCTGCGCCATCGGGTCGCGCCCTGTCAATCTGCACATTGATGGGTTGGTGAAGATGGGTGCGGAGATCCACGTCGAGGGTGGTTATATCCACGCGAAGGCGCGCAGGCTCAAGGCAGCGCGCCTGGTCATGGATCTCGTCACCGTCACCGGCACCGAGAATTTGATGATGGCAGCGACTCTCGCCGACGGGACCACCGTCATCGAGAACGCGGCACGGGAGCCGGAGGTGGTCGACCTCGCGAATTGCCTGAACGCGATGGGCGCGAGGATCAGCGGCGCGGGCACTGACACGATCGCGGTGGAGGGCGTCGATGGATTGAGTGGGATGCACTACGATGTGCTCCCCGATCGCATTGAGAGCGGCACCTATCTGGCCGCCGCCGCAATCACCGGTGGACACATCAGGATCAAGGATACCCAGCCGCGCATGCTCGAGGCGGTCATCGAAAAGCTGCGTGAGGCCGGCGCACAGATCGTGGTGGGAGATCGGTGGATCGATCTCGACATGCGGGGGCGTCGTCCCCGCGCGGTCAATATCCGCACGTCACCCTATCCGGCGTTTCCGACCGACATGCAGGCTCAGTTCACGACCCTCAACGTCGTTGCGGAGGGCACCGCGACGATCTCCGAGACGGTGTTCGAGAACCGGTTCATGCACGTCCACGAGCTGCGGCGCATGGGTGCAGACATTCAGCTCGAAGGCAACACCGCGGTCATCCGAGGGGTCGAACGACTCACCGCCGCGCCGGTCATGGCAACCGATCTGCGGGCGTCCGCAAGCTTGGTGCTGGCCGGGCTGATAGCGGAAGGCGACACCGTTGTGGAGCGGATCTACCACATCGACCGCGGTTACGAGAGCATCGAAGAGAAGCTCGCAAAGCTCGGCGCGCGCATCCGGAGGGTGCCGGCATGACCGGCGCTTGCGCGCCACCGTCGGGCGCAGCCTTCCCATGCTGACCGTCGCGTTGTCGAAGGGGCGAATCTGCGACGAGGCGGCGCCGTTGCTTGCGCGGGCCGGTATCGAGCTCGACGAAGATCCGGCCAGCAGCCGCCGGCTCTCCATCACCACGTCGCTCGAAGACGTACGCATCCTCGTGTTGCGGGCGCAGGATGTTCCGACGTTCGTCGAGCACGGGGCGGCGGACCTCGGCATTACGGGGAAGGACGTCCTGCTCGAGCATCGCGGCGCCGGGCTCTACGAGCCGCTCGATCTGGGCATCGCCCGCTGCCGGCTCGTCCTCGCGGAACGCTCGGATGCGAAGCCGGCGCGGCCGCGCCCGAGGGTCGCGACCAAGTACGTGGAGAC
>JAKZYK010000059.1:0-10603 GCA_047514485.1 Gammaproteobacteria bacterium | reverse complement strand
ACGAACAGCCCTTCAACGTAGCTGCCGAACCGGGCGGCGAGCTGTCGGCTGACATCGAGTGCAGCCTCGGCCGCATCGTCGTCGTAGAACGGAAGCAGGATCGTTTTCATGGTCGCGCGCCTCCGAATTTCTGTCGGGAATATTGTGCAAGGGTAACACCACGCTACGGATAGGATCAGAGGCGGCCCTTGACCGAGAACATCGCCGCGGCGCCCCTTGCAGCCGGGCCGCGCTCATCGCTCGCCGCCATTCACGGGGAGCTCGCGGACCAGGCGCTGCCAGAGCGCCTCGGCTTGCGCTCGCGTTGCGCGGCCCCACAGCGCCATGTACTCGCGGGTCATCGAGAGAAACCGCGACTTCTCCCGCGCCTGCCACTGTTCGAGCGACCACGTCACGACCGGCGCTTCCGGGATTGCGATCCCTCCGAAGTACATCGCGGCGACACGCTCGCCGCCGGCGCGTTCCGCCACGCATTCGACGAACGCGTACTCGTCGCCTTCGAAGAACAGAATACGATCGAGACACCTCTCGTCGAGCCCGTGAATGAGCTCGCCGGGAGCACGCGCGCCTTCGACCGAGACGAGATACGGATACGACTCTCCCGGCACCCGGCCCGCGGCGACGCCGGGCATCCACGCGGGCTCGGTGCGGACCGCGAGCGGAGTGCAGCCAAGGACGAGCGCGCGGACGTCCTCGTCACGCATCGATCCGTAGATGAACAGAGGCAGGTTCATCCGGCCGGATCGCTCTTGACGGCACGCCAGGCCAAGTCGAGCACGCGGTGCCCACGGCGCCGGCCGCGGCTCTCGAAGCGGGTCTCAGAGCGGCGTGCGGGACGCGGCATGAACCGGTCCGGGGCCGCGCAGTTCGAGAACCCGGGGTGTGAATCGAGCACCTCGAGCATGTGCTCCGCATACGGCTCCCAGTCCGTCGCGAGATACAGCCTCCCGCCGGGCTGCAGTACCCGGTGGACGAGCGTTGCGAACCACGGCTGAACGAGACGGCGCTTGTGGTGGCGCTTCTTCGGCCACGGGTCCGGAAACCAGACGAGTACCTCCTCTACGCTCGACGGCGCGAGCCAGGACTCGAGCACGTCGAGCGCATCGGCCATCGCGACCCGTACGTTCTCGAGCCCGGCCTCGTGACAACTGGCGAGCAGGCGGCCGACGCCGGGCGGATAGACCTCGATGCCCAGGAAATCCCGTGCGGGATCGCTGCTCGCGAGCGCGACGAGAGCATCGCCGGCTCCGAATCCGATCTCCACCGTGCGCGGCGCGCGGCGGCCAAACCGAAGGTCAAGGTCCAGAGGTTCGCCCGCGAAGTCGAGCAGATACCGAGCACCGAGCTCGGCGAGCGCGCGGCGCTGCGCCCCGGTCATCCTTCCGGCCCGAACGACAAAGCTGCGCACCGTGCGTCGCCGCACGGTGTCTTCGGCGCGCGCCTTCAGCGCCTGCGCATCGCCGTCGCCGGCCGGTCCATTGCCCGGAATTCCTCCCAACTGCCGTCAGACGAACGTGCCATCGATCGGGGAGGATGCACTCGCGTAACGCTTGCGGGGCATGCGCCCGGCGAGGAATTCCTCACGTCGCGCTTCGACCGCCTTGCGCATCGCCGATGCCATCAGGATCGGATCCTCGAAGTCCCGGTACTTGCCGGTACCGACGAGCAGGCGGGAGCGATACTCGACGCCGGCGACCGTCAGGGTTCGATCCATCGAAACATCGGCATCGCCTCGATACTCGATGCTGGGGAGGGCACTCATGGACGATATCCCTCCTGCTCCCCCGGTGGTGCCTATCCGCCGCCGATGGCGCGGACGATCTCGATCTGATCGCCGTTCGTGAGCGCGCACTCCGCGTGGCGGCTGCGCGGCACCACCTCCTCGTTGACCTCGACCGCGAGTCGTTAGCCGGTGAGATCGAGCTGCTCGATCAACGAGGCGACCGTCGCGCCGTCCGCGATGACGTGCGGATCGCCGTTCAACATGATCTGCATCTTGGAAGTTCTGCCACCGGTACCGGTCATGCCGGAAAATGGAGCCTCGCACGTAGAGCCGGCGCAAGACGCGCCGCGTGCGCCCTCGGCTAGGCTACGAGCGGCGACGGCGCAGATCAACCGGCCCGAGGCGAACGGCTTGAAGCTCGACCCGGTCTGACGCTCGATCCGCGTCACGCGGGCGGTGGTGTACGGCTGGCGATTCGCACCGCCGATGTGGCTCCCGCATCATTGGCGCGGCCTCGGAGCGGAACCTTGCGCCGGATCCGTGATGCCGAAATCCGTAGTTGACCGGACCGGAGAACAAAATAGAATCTCGATCGGGAGCGTAGTCGGCTCAGCGGGTGTAGTTCAATGGTAGAACTTCAGCTTCCCAAGCTGATAACGTGGGTTCGATTCCCATCACCCGCTCCATCACCCCTTCTTCACCCACACCACCAGCGGGCTGTCGTGTCCGTCCGCCCGTAGCCGCACCCGGGCCGCTTCGAGGGTGTCGCGGTCGGCGTAGGGGCCGATGCGCACCCGGTGCCACTTCTCATCACTGTTGATCGCCACGCTCTGAACGACCGGCCTGAAGCCGAGCAGGGTGAGCTGCGCCTTGAGACCATCCGCTTCTTTCATGCTCCTGAACGATGCGACCTGCAGAATGTAGTGGCCCGACTTCAGCGCCGTATCCGCCTCGCTCTGCACGTCTTTCTCGCCCGTCGAGACCTCTTTGTCCGTCGGGCCGCTCTCGGCCGTTGAGCTGCTCTCGGCCGGAGCAGACCGCGGCGCGGCGAGATCTTCATCGGGAACCACGACCTCCATCTCCGGCAACAGGGTGTAGAACTCGAACTTCGGCTGTAGCGGCGGCGTAGTCGAATCGACCCCGATGGAGTGGCCGACCGTGCGCTCCACCGTGGCCCGAACCTGCTCCGCCGCCGGGTCCCGTCCGAGCACCGCCCACGTCACGAGGCCGCCAGCGACCGCGCCGGCGAGAAACCACGCCAAGCCATGGCCCTTCGACGAATCGGCGTGGCGCCGGGCCGCATGAGAATGTTTCCGCTTCGTCGCCATCGCTTCCGCCGGGTCTCTACATCGACTCCGGCGCCGACACCCCGAGCAACGCGAGCCCATCGGCGAGCACCGCCCGGGTCGCAACCGCCAGAGAGAGCCGTGCGCCGCGCACTGCGTCGTCCTCGACCAGGAACGTATGGGCGTTATAGAACCCGTGCAACTGCGTCGCCAGCTCGCGCAGATACGCCGCGAGCTGATGCGGCTCGAGCATCCGCGCCGCGTTCACGAGCACCTCCGGATACTTCGCCAAGGTCCGCATGAGGGCGATCGGCTCGGCCTCGACGAGGGTCTCGAACGCCGCCTCCGGACCCACCCCCGGGACCATGTCCCGCCCCTCGCACTGACGCAGCACGCTCGATATCCGTGCGTGCGCATACTGTACGTAATACACCGGATTGTCGTGACTCCGCGATTTCGCGAGCTCCAGATCGAAGTCGAGATGCTGCTCGCAACGCCGCATCACATAGAAGAACCGCGCGGCATCGGCGCCGACCTCGTTACGCAGCTCTCGCAACGTGACGAACTCGCCGCTGCGCGTCGACATCTGAACCCGCTCCCCGCCGCGATAGAGGATTGCGAACTGGACGATGAGGATCTCCACCGCGCCCGGATCGTAGCCGAGCGCCTCGACCGCGGCCTTCACTCGCGCGATGTACCCGTGGTGATCGGAGCCCCACACGTAGATCGCACGCTCGAACCCTCGCTCGAACTTGTTCGCGGCATACGCGATGTCCGACGCGAAGTAGGTCGACTCGCCGTTCTCGCGCACCACCACGCGATCCTTCTCATCACCGAACGTGGTCGAACGAAACCATAGCGCACCGTCTCGCTCGTAGACATGATCGCTCTCTCGCAGGCGCTCCACGACACGCTCCACGTCACCCGAGTCGACCAGCGTCCGCTCGGAGAACCACTCGTCGTAGACGACGCCGAACTCCTCGAGATCGGATCGAATGTCGGCAACCTCAATGTCTCGTGCGAGCGCGAAGACTCGTTCGTAGCGTTGCTTCCCGAGCAAGGATCGGGCACGCGCGATCAGCGCATCGACGTGGGCTTCCTTGTCGCCGCCGGCCGGCTCGTCGGCGGGTACGCCGCGCATCAAGGTCTCGACATCGACGACGAAATCCCCACCGATGTCGCGCTCGAGTGCGGCCGCAATCTCATGAACGTACGCACCGCGATAGCCGTTCGAAGGAAACTCGACCGCCGCCCCGCGCCGCTCCAGATATCGCAACCACACACTCAGCGCGAGGATGTGCATCTGGCGGCCTGCGTCGTTGATGTAGTACTCGCGCTGCACGTCGAATCCGGCCGCTTCGAGGATGTTCGCGACACTTGCGCCGTACGCCGCGCCCCGGCCGTGCCCGACGTGGAGCGGGCCGGTGGGGTTGGAGGAGACGAACTCCACCTGAACGCACCGGCCGTTTCCGAACGCCGTGTGCGTGCTCTGCGCGCCGGAGACGAGGATGCGGCGCACTACCGCGGCGAACGCCTCCGTCGCGACGCTGAAGTTGATGAAGCCCGGCCCGGCGATCGCAACCGACGCGATCGAGGCCGATTCCGGCAGCCGTGCCAGGATGCACTCGGCGATCTCACGCGGCTTGCGCTTTGCGATGCGGGCAAGGGCGAGGGCTACAGGACTGGCGAAATCGCCATGGCCGCCCCCGCGGCTGCGCTCGACCGGGATCTCAGGCAGCGGATCGAGCGCAAGCTCTCCTTCGTCGCGAAGTTCCACCAACGCGTGCTCGAGGAGCGATCGGATGTGCTCCTTCACTGGTCGGATACTCCGCGGTTCGCCGGCAAGATGGTGGTAGCGCCTGTGCGCCGGCCCGAGTACGGGGGGGGTTTGAACCCGCCGTCAATGCAGCGGGAGAGCAACGCATTCTATATGAGCAGGTAGAATTGTCGAAGTTTCAGAGTTTCTCCGTGGCCGCAACTGCGGCTGATGTCCCAGTTCCTCAATCCTGAAAAACTCAGGGCATGATGCCCTTCTACGCCTGATCCACACAGGCCCGCTTCAGAGGGGAGGGCGCATCCGCGTGCCCTTGGGATCGAAAGCGGCTTCGAAGGTCACGGCGCCGCGGAAGCGGGTCCCGGCGATGTCGATGTCGACGCACTGCTCACGATCTTCGGCAAGACGTTCAGGGTCGATCATGGCCAGAGCCACCGGCTTTCCGATCCGGTAACCGAAGGCGGCCGAGGTGGTCTTGCCAAGGATCCGACCGCCGAGATAGACCGGCTCGCTGCCGAGCGGCACCGCATCCGCGTCATCGAGAACGATGGTGGCCATGCGCTGCTTCAGTGGCCGGTCCCTGAGCCGCAGCAGCGCCGCCCGGCCGATAAAGTCCTTGTTCCAGCAGATGGCGAAGCCGAGCCCGGCTTCGAGCGGCGTGGTGCCGGTGTCGAGATCGTGGCCGTAGGCCAGGAAGCGCTTTTCGATCCGCATTGAAGTCTGGGCCAGGACGCCGGAGGGCCGGGCACCCGCCTCGTGAAGCGCTTCATAGACCGTGTCCGCCCGACCGGGAGGACAGGTGATCTCCCATCCGGCCTCGCCCGCGTAGGAGAGCCGCACGCCACGCACGGCAACGCCAGCAATGCGAGCCTCGCGGTGCTGGAAATAGCCGAGTGCATTCAGGTCTCCGGCGCCGGTCGCCTCGGCGACCCGCACGGCCTCCGGCCCTGTCAGAGCAAGAACAGCATGAGCGTCGGTCTCGTCGTCGAGCGTCACCGCGTCACCGGCGGTCAGATGCCGCTTCAGCCAGGCCAAATCGCGCTTGGTCGCCGCGGTGCCGACATAAAGCCGGTAATCCTGTTCATCGAGCCGCAACGCGATCAGATCGCTTTCGATGCCGCCGCACTCGTTCAGCATCAGGGCATAGACGGCGCGGCCCGCGGGCCGCGACACGTCGTTGGTGCAGACCCGGTTGAGAAAGGCTTCCGCATCCCGGCCGGTGACCCTTAACTTGCCGAAGGTGGACTGGTCGAAGACTGCGGCGTGCTGATGCGCCTGCTCCACTTCCCGACCCACTTGGTCGAACCAGGCTGGTTTGCCGAAGGTGAGCGCGGGCTCCTCGGTCCTGCCGAAATAGAGCGGCCGCTCGAAGCCGTAAAACTGGCCGAAATGCGCCCTCTCCGACCGCCATCTGTCATCGAGCGGCGTCGATCTGAGCCCCCGGCTCGTCGCCCATTGACGCCCCGGATAGGTGATCTCGTAGTGCGTGCCCAGCACTTCCGGCACACGGCCGGCCAGCGCGACGGCGGAATTGAAACAAGCCGGGAAGCGCTTCGGGTCCGCCTCGTGCAGATCCATCGGCGTACGACCATGGATGATGCAATGAGCCAGCGCCATGCCCGCGCCGCCGCCGGTGGCCACGCCGACCGAATTCATGCCGCAGCCGAGGAACAGCCCCCGTGTCTCCGCCGCCTCGCCCAGCACGAAGGAGCCGTCCGGCGTGAAGCTCTCGGGTCCGTTGAGCAGCATCTTCACTTCCGCGGTCTCGAGCGCCGGCAGCCGGTGCAGGGCGTTCATCATCATCGGCTCGAAGTGGCCCCAGTCTTCCGGGAGCAACTGGAAGGCGAAATCCTCGCCGAGCCGGTCGGGATCGATCGCTTTGCCGAGCGGCTCGAAACAGCCGATCAGCAGCCCGCCCGAGTCATCGCGGATATAGAGATGACCATCGTGATCCGACAACGACGGCACGTTGCCCTCGATGCCGCCGATGGGCTTGGTGAGCAGATAGAAATGCTCGCACGGCCAGACCGGGACCTCGACGTTGGCCATGGACGCTGCCTTGCGGCTCCACAAGCCGGTACAAAGCGCGATGGCGTCGCAGCGCACTGCGCCCTTGTTCGTCTCGACACCGGTGATCCGGCCCCTCCCGGTCAGGATGCCGGTGACCCCTGTGTTCTCGTAAATTCGCGCCCCACGGGCCCTGGCCCCCTTGACCAGAGCGGCACAGAGATCGGACGGGCTGACCCGGCCGTCATCAGGGGACCACACGGCGCCGATGACGTCCTCCGCATTCATCAGCGGCCAGCGTTCTTTCGCCTCCTCCACCGGGATGGACTGGGCGCGCACACCGAACAGGTGGGCCAGCGCCTCCTGACGTCGGATATGGATGAGCCGGTCTTCACTGGTGGCGATCGACAGCGAGCCCTTGTTGATCCAGCCCGTCGCCTGTCCGGTCTCCTCTTCCAGCCTGGCGTAGAGCGAGACGGAATAGCGGATGAGATCGGTAAGGTTGCGGGTCGAGCGCAGGGCGCGCACCTGGGCGGCGGAATGCCACGTGGTGCCGGAGGTCAGTTGGTTCCGCTCGAGCAGGATGGCATCGGTGACACCTGCCTGCGCCAAGTGATAGAGGGTCGAGCAGCCCATGACGCCGCCGCCGATGACGACGACGGAGGCATGGGAGGGCAAGTCGGTGTCAGACATCGAGTCCGTTTGGCAGGGCCGTGTCGAGCCCAGGCTCGGGAGGTCCTGAATTGTCCGCTGAGCCCTTGGCCACCATTCCTGACTGCCCTGAATCTCTCAAGGCGATCACCGTACCCCTCGTCGAGCGCCGTCAGCCCTCGGCCGCGCGCACGGAATCCATCGAGTGGAGATCGAGCCTCAGCCCCGCTTTCATGATCTGTCCGGGCAGCTCGTGGCCCACCGCGACTTCGACGTCGCAGGCGATACCCGAGAGCTTGCGCAGATCGATGCCGGTGCCGATACCCATCTCTTCGAGCAGGTAGACGAGATCCTCGGTGCAGATGTTGCCGGTCGCCTTCGGCGCGAAGGGACAGCCGCCGATGCCGCCGAACGAGCCCTCGTATTTGCCGACGCCGAGCTCGAGTCCCGCCATCACGTTGGCGAGGCCGATGCCGCGCGTATTGTGAAAGTGCAGCCCAAGACCGAGCCCCGGCGCGGCTTCGCGCACCGCGGAGACGGCGGCAGCGACCAGTGGCGGCGTCGCCATGCCGGTGGTGTCGCCGAGGCTCACTCCGGTGAACCCGAGCTGCTGGAAGCGGCGTGCGATCTCGCCCACCCGCGCGGCCGGGACCTCGCCCTCGAACGGGCAGCCGAACGCGGTCGAGATCGCGCCGTACACGGGCGTCCCGGCTTCCCCGGCCACCCTGGCCACGTCCTCGAAACCTGCGAGCGACTCTTCGATCTCGCGGTTCACGTTCTTCCGGTTGTGGCTCTCCGATGCCGAAACAAACACGACCATCTCGTCGACCTCGGCCTCGGCCGCGCGCAACGCCCCGCGCTTGTTCGGCACCAGCGCGGCAAGCACCGCCCCGCGGGTACGGTCGACGCCGCGCATGACCTCCTCGGCGTCGGCAAGCTGCGGCACCGCGCGCGGCGACACGAAGGAGGTCGCCTCGATGCGCGGCACGCCGGCATCGATGAGCCGATTGACGAACTCGATCTTCTGCGCAGTGGGAATGAAGCCTCGCTCGGCCTGGAAGCCGTCGCGCGGCCCGACCTCGGTGATCTCTGCATGCAGTGGGTGATTCATCGTGGGACGGCTCCGAAGTAGAAACGCAAGACGCATCGCCGGGCGGGAGAATCGCCGCGCCGATGCATGGACCGGCGCACTCTAAATGAGTCACGGGGAATCGCGCCACGTGTCCGCCGGAGAAGTCCCGTGGCCGACCGATCGGGCATCAATGAAAATCCCGGCTGCCGGCGGTCGGCGGGCGAGCCGAGATCTCCGGCGTCCAGAGCGCTTCGGCGACAATGTGGACGACGCCTGATTCGGACTGGAGCTTCCCGGTCACCCCGAGGAACGATGCGGTCCGCGCAAGCACGGCGTGGTCGTCGAACACCCGCTTCCAGACCACGACGTTCACGAACCCGGTCTCGTCCTCGAGCGTCATGAAGGTCACGCTCGATGCAGTGGCAGGACGTTGCCGGCAGATCACGATGCCGGCGTAGCGCACCCGGCGCCCGTCAGGCATCGCCGCGACGGTGCGGGCATCGGGCAGCTTCCGTGACGTCAATGCGTCACGCAACGGAGCGAGCGGATGACCGCGGGTGCTGTGCGCGCTGAACTGGTAGTCCCAGGCAATCGTCTCGAACTCGCTCAACGGCTCGAAGCTGGGCAGCGGCTCGCACGGGGTGATCGGCAGCGCCAACTCAGACGTCCGGCCGAGGCCCTGCGCCTCCCACAGCGCGGCCCGCCGCTCTCCTTCGAACCGGGCGAAGGCGCCCGCCTCGGCGAGACGCCGCACGACGCGCTCGTCGAGCCGCGTGCGGCGGGTGAAATCCTCCATCGACGCGAAGGGCCGCTTCGTGCGCGCCGCCTCGATTCGCCGCCAGTCGCGCTCCTCGGAGAGGCTCTTCACGTAGCGCAATCCCATGCGCACCGCGAACGCCGGCCTGACAGGCCCTCCGCCCGACGCCGTTGCGGTCCGGTCGTGGGCTGTTTGACCACCCTCACGCCATACCCGGTCGTGGACTACCTGTTCGCCCTCCCGCCACACTTGGTTGCGGTCTGCCTGTCCGCTCTCCCGTCGCACCCGACCGCGGATTTCCTGCCCGCCCTCTCGCCGTGCCCGGTCAGAAGGCATCCCGCCTGACGCTGTTGCGGTCCGGCTGCGGACTACCTGTCCGCCCCTTCGCCACCCCCGGTCGGGCGGTCGTCGTGCCGGCCGGGATGCCGGCGCATCGAGCGGCTCCAGCGTGCAGTCCCATGCGCTGGCGGTCACGTCGACCGGACGCACTTCGACACCGTGCCGGATGGCGTCGTCGACGATCGTGGCCGGCGTGTAGAACCCCATCGGCTGCGCGTTGAGCAACGAACAGACGAACACCTCCGGGTAGTGGCAACGGAGCCAGGCTGTGGCATAGGCGATCAGCGCGAAGCTCGCCGCATGGCTTTCGGGAAAGCCGTAATCCCCGAACCCCCGGATCTGCTCGAACACCCGTTCGGCGAACTCCCTCGCGATCCCCTTGGCCATCATGCGGGTCACCAGTCGGTCACGATGCCGGTCGATCCGCCCGGTGCGATGCCACGCCGCCATGTCGCGGCGAAGCTGATCGGCCTCGCCCAGGGTGTAGTCGGCCGCCACCACCGCGAGCTTCATCACCTGCTCCTGAAAGAGCGGCACGCCGAGCGTCTTGCGCAGCACCGGCTCGAGACACGGGTGCGGATAGACGATTGGCTCCTCGCCGTTGCGCCGCCGCAGGTAGGGATGGACCATCCCGCCGGTGATCGGGCCGGGCCGCACGATGCTCACCTCGATGACCAAGTCGTAGTAGCGGCGGGGTTTGAGCCGCGGCAGCATCGACATCTGCGCGCGGCTCTCGATCTGAAAGACGCCGACGGTGTCCGAACGACAGATCATGTCGTAGGTCCGGGGATCGTCGGGCGGGATCCGGTCGAGCGACAGGCGCCGGTCGTAATGCCGCTCGATCAGACGGAACCCCAGGTCGAGCTGGGTCAATGCGCCGAGACCCAGCAGGTCCACCTTGAAGAGGCCGAGGTCCTCCAGGTCGTCCTTGTCCCACTGGATCACCGTCCGATCGGGCATCGTGGCGTTCTCGATCGGCACTAGGTCGTGGACC
>JAKZYK010000058.1:0-4831 GCA_047514485.1 Gammaproteobacteria bacterium | reverse complement strand
TGTGCGGTGCATGCCGTGATCGGAATGATGCGGCTGTTGCGATTCTTGCCGTTTCTCACCTCCAAAACTGCGTTGTCAAGATCGACATCTCGGTCATCAAGTCCGACCGCTTCGCTGACGCGAAGTCCCGTGACGGCCAGCACCCCGAACAATGTCGAGAAGTTCAATCCACGCAGCCCACGGGTCGAGGAAAGCCGCGCTGCTTGCGTCACGATCGAAACGATTTCGTTGTCGGTGTAGGGCGCAACGCATCGGCCGCCGCGCTCAGGCTCGGGGCCTGCTCGGCGTGCGCCACCACCGCTTCGAGGGTATCGACGGTACCGGGCAGCCGAGCGGCCAGACAGTCGGGCAGCAGGCTGAAGGTGGTGTGGCTCTCAGGGCAGTACCAGCGAGCGATGCGTGTCCCGCGCGGGGTCTTGCGCGCGTAGGTGCCGTGGCGTGCGAGCGAACATCCCCCGTGCGGATGATTCGGACAGCGCTCGAGGCTTGCATCGCGCCACGCCTGGGCCCTAACGTATCCCTCGCCGGTGTGCCCCGATGGGTATCGAAGCTGCACCGGCCGTGGCCCGGCGGGGGGCTTCCCGCGCGGGCCAACTCCTCTCTCGTCCCAAGGGGCGCCGAGACTACGACGGCGGCCCCCACGACACCAAGCGCTGAGGATGTGGACGCGTCCTTCGGACCGAGCGCCGTCCCCCAGTCAAGCTGAGGGCAGGCTCTACGGACCGTGTGGACAAGGCATGGACAAGTGCGCGGCACTTGCCCACCCCTTGCCCACACTCGGCGCTCTCGCGTCCACATTCTCACCGCTTCTGCAACAACGATTCATGGGAAAGGCAACGCCACCGGCGCCGGCCGGTTCCCGCATTACTCCGTCATCCCAGGAAATCCGTCTACGGAATACTCCGACCAATTCCCGCGGTGATCCCACGAGGGAATGCGAGAAACAACAACTGGGAACGCTGCGGGTTCGTGCTGTGGCACAAACGCCTCGAGCGGGCACGCTTCGCCTGGCCACGCCGCGGCGATGGCGTGGTGAATCTGACGGGCGCGCAGCTGAACTCCCTGCTCGACGGATACGACCTGTGGCCGGTAGGTCCGCACCCACGAGTTCAATACGCCTCGATGTACTGACCCCCCCATCAATGATGTTGATCGCCCCATCAGTACATTCGATCACGCGGTGGGCCGAATCGCTATACGCTTTCGGCCATGACTTCCTCGTCCAGTGCCGTGTCCGACGAACTCGCCTCGCTGCACGCGCGGGTGCGTCACTACGAATCGGAGATTGTCCGGCGCGATGTGCTCCTCGAACAGCGCGCGGCGACCATCGAGCAGCGCGATGCGACCATCGAGCAGTTGCAAGAGCAGGTGCGGTTGCTCCTGGCCAAGCGATTCGGCGCGTCGTCTGAGAAGCTCCCCGACGGGCAACTTGGGTTGTTCAACGAGGCCGAGGCCACCGCGGCCGAGGAGCCCGAGAGCGACTGCGCCACCGAGGTCGCTGCCCATCGGCGCGCGAGGGCGAAGCGCGCGCCGCTGCCCGAGACCCTGGAGCGGGTCGACATCGAGCATCGGTTGGAAGAATCGCAGCGCACCTGCCCGCATCACGGGGTGGAGCTTGAGCGCTTCGGCGAGGTGGTGAGCGAGCAGCTCGACATCGTGCCGGCGAAGGTGCGGGTGCTGCGTCATATCCGGGGCAAGTACCGCTGCCCGAGTTGTGAAGGGCACTTTCGCACCGCCGCGATGCCGGCGCAGCCGTTGCCGAAGAGCTTCGCCAGCCCCGGACTGCTCGCGTTCATCGTCACGGCGAAGTACGTCGACGCGCTGCCGCTGTATCGCCAGCACCAGCAGTTTGTGCGCATCGGGGTGGAGCTCTCGCGCACGACGCTGGCGAGGTGGATGGTGCGCGTCGGCGAACTCGTGGTGCCGCTGGTCAATCTGCTGCGCGACGAGCTCGTCGAGCGGGCGTACCTGCTGATGGACGAGACCACGGTGCAGGTGCTCAAGGAGCCGGGCAAGGCGCCGGAGTCGAAGTCGCAGCTGTGGGCGATGATGAGCCCCGGCCCCGAGCCGCCCATCGTGGTGTTCGAGTATGACCTACGACCGTTTGACGCCTCTCCGGCCGAGGACTTGGCGCGGTTCGGGTGGGACACAGCGGTGAAAGACGGGGGCCTCGCCGGGGTGATTCCGATCGGGATCGTCAACGGGCCGCCGCTCCCTCGCGCACCTGCTGGCGGATAATCTAGCCGAGCGAGCGAGCGAGCGTTGACACCTACACGAGAAATGGCCATGATCCGAAATGGAGGCTTTGGGGCGCTTCGGCGCTTCATTGCCTTTTTTGTTTCCTGGCATGTCGTCATCGCTCCGCCAGCGTTCGCAGGTCGGTGATATGCGCAAAGCTCCAGATCTCGAATTGGGGGTTGCCGAGTCTCTCGCGTATCGCTCGGTGCCGCAGCTGAGCAATTTGGTTCACGAGATCTGACAATTCCTCCCGCGCGGGCCTGGTCATTCGCTGGGTGCGAAAACCCCAGGAGATGACATAGGCGACCAGGTCAACAATCTGCACGCCCGTGGTCAGATCGCTATGTACGAAGAAGGGCTCGGGAATGATGCGGTTCGCCCGATGCCGGCCTACCGCCGTATCCGCGAAGTATCGGTGCATCTGATCGATCAGGAGGTGGCTCTTCGATTTTTCAAGCTCGTCGAAGACCACGATGCCTTGTTCCTCTGCACTGTAGTCCTCCAGAAAGTAGAAGAATCTCTCGAACAGATAGGCGTAGTCCTTCCGCAGGCCGCCGCTCGCTGTGTCCTGAGCATCGGTTTCCACGATGCTCGCAAACGCGCGACACTCGAGTCGGGCGCAGATCTCAAACACCGAGGCGACATAATTCACTTTCGCTAGCGCTAGGGCTTTCAGCATCCGGTCATCCGCGCGCGCGCCGTCATCAAGAGCCGCTTGGGCGAGCGCCGGTATGTCTGCCGCGTTCACTTCCGCGTTGAGCTCCCGGTGACGAAAGACCTTCCTCTTCAGCAAAATCCGGCCCTTGAGCTCCCGAAACCCATCGCTGTAGCGCCGACCGAACCAACGGATCTCGGCTTCGTGCAGCTGGCTGATGACGTCGCGTACGTATCGGTCCTGGATTGCCACTCCGGCCAATACTTCGTAGGGCGATGCCTTGCCGTCATGGCCGCTTTCGTCGATGAACAGTAACCAAGCCATTGCGAAAGACTACAACATGTCGTGCGCGGTGGTTTCCCTCTTCGTGCTGCGCTATTCGCCGATTTCGCTCATCGAGCGGTTCAGATGTGGATGCGCTCGATTTCGTCGAGCGAGATCTCCTCGTTCAGCCGGTTGTAGAGCTGGGTGGTGCGGGTGGACTCGTGCCCCGCGATCCGGGCAGCGACCTCGAGGTCGCCGCCGTTTCGAAGGTACTCCGTGATCCCGGTGCCGCGGAAGCTGTGGGCGCAGATCTCAGCGGGGAGGCCCGCCTTCCGGGCGCGGCGCTTGATCATCTTGAGCGCACTCAAGCGCGACATCGCCCGGTCCTGGAGCGCATCGCGCCGCCCGGGCCGCGGACCGAGCTCGCGGGATTGAACGGCAGCACCTGGCCGACGACGAGCCAGTCGAAGAGCATCCGGAGTGCGGCGAGGTGCTGCTTCACGCTCGCCGGCGCGAGTGCCCCGAAGAGTTGCTCGATGTAGGCCGCGACCACCATGGGCTCGACCTGGTCGAGCGCGAGGCCGCGGCGCTCGCACCATTCGGCGAAGCGGCGTACTGCGGCGAGGTAGGCGAGGCGCGTGTTGGGATTCCGGATGTGGGCGGTGAAGAACTCCCAGAAGCGGCGCTCGGCGCGCTCGGTCGAGGAGAAGAGTGCCGGCGTCCTCGTGCGGGGCGCGGGAGTCGCGGCACCGGCGGAGGCCTCGATGGGGAGCAGGTCGGGGAACATGGAGAGGGGAGTGTACGCGGATTCTGGTAGTGCATAAGGGACGTTATGCTGCTTATTGTCAGCGCCTGCGGCATCCATCGGGACGGCGCGGGTGCGCGACCGCTCAAGACCCACCGTCGTCGTGCATGAGGCCGAAGAGGGAGGCTACTGGGCCGAGGTGCCCACCATCCCCGGTTGCGCCACACAGGCGGACTCGTTCGAGGAGTTGCTGAGCAACCTCTACGAGGCCGTCGAGGGGTGCCTCTCCGTCGACATACGCGATGTTCCCACCTCGACCGGCGGCAGAGTGGTTGAGATCGCCTTGTGAAGGGGAGTACCAAAAAGCGGGGGGGCAGATTCGTGCGGACAGGTGAGTCAGCGCAGTCTTCTGGTCATGGAGCCTGTGAATCCCGCCCACGACCGCGGCAGCCATCGCAGCCGCTTGAACCCCACCCGACGCTTGTTGGTACTCCCCCCGTTCATCGACCGACCGAAATGGGTCGAGGCGATATGGGGAGACCAATGCCGCAAGGATCATACGGAACCTTGACCGCAGCGGCTTCCCTCACTCAGCGGCGTTGCAGGTTCGACGCCCGTACGAAAGGCATGCCGGCGCCGCGCTATGCGCGAGACCGGCGGCCTGACGGGTCGCAACTGATACGGGATCCGGGGGCGGCGACCGCTGCGATACGATGCGGTATGCGCCAGCCGACGTCAGTCATGATTCGTTCCAGGGATTGATAAGCGCGACACCTGTTGCTTCGAAGTCGGCCAGGTTTCCCGTGACGACCGTCATCCCATGCACTATGGCGATTGCAGCGATCAACGCGTCCCGTTCGGCTCGTGGATCGGGCACATGCAATCGGGCACACTTCAGGGCGACAGCGGAATCGACCGGCAGCGTGCGC
>JAKZYK010000057.1:0-58122 GCA_047514485.1 Gammaproteobacteria bacterium | reverse complement strand
TTGGTGACGATGACGGTCGCACGCACGCTGCGCCGCGAGATCTTCACTTCCCGGGAATCGGTGAACGCCGGGTGCGCGTGGATACGGCGCAAGGTGAGCACGGCCATCCCCAACGCCCACAGGCAGAACCGACGGATGCCGGTCTCGCGAGCGGGAATGAGCAGCGTGAACCGTAACGCGTTTGCGAGGTGGTGGCGGGCAATCGCCACGAGATCGAGCAGGCCCTCGACGAATCCGGGACCGGTCCGCCCGGTAGACAGGGAGCGCAGCTCGAATCCGGCGGAGCGAAAGACATCCCTCGGGAGCCAGCATGCGCCACGGCGCTGGTCATCCCACACGTCCTTGAGGATGTTGGTCATCTGCAACCCCTGCCCGAAGGAGACCGACAGCCTGAGGAGTTCCTCCCTCCGTTCGCCGATCTCGGCCGAGTAGTCGCAGAAAAGCTCGGTGAGCATCTCGCCGACAACTCCGGCGACGTGGTAGCAATAGCGGTCGAGGTGGAGGAGATCGTCCAGGCCTTCGATCGTCGCGTTTCGTTGAAACTCCGCCATTCCGCGCGACATGATCCTTACGCAGCGCTCGAGGGCGTCTCGCTGGAGAGCGCGAAATCCGTGGGTGATGCGAACGACCCTGGCGGTGTTGGCGATCAGGTCATGTTCGTTTTCGAGCATCGCGCATGACAGCAGAGGATGAAGCTCCCGCGCGAAACGCTCCGCCGCCTCGCGGCCCGCGACGACCTCGACGAAGTGCTCCGAGAACGCTTGCTTCTGCGCCACGGACAGCGCCGGCTCGTCTTCGATGGTGTCGGCGATTCGACACAGCAGATAGGCATTGCCTACGACGTCGCGCAACGGATCGGGGAGCTGCGGAATGGTAAGGGCGAAGGTGCGGGAAACGCCTTGCAGGATGCCGGTCTGGTAGGCGAGATCATCGTTCGTCTGCGCTCGTGACACAGCCGTCATCGTCATGATTGCGCCGTTCACCACTCCCCGATCAGAGGAGTATCGCACGACGCTTCATCACGCCGGCAGCGCCGGCGTGGCTCGTCTTGACCACTTCCCCGAGGTCATGGCATGAGGATCGTCGAGCCCGTCGTCTGCCGCGATTCGAGCGCCCGATGGGCGGCTGCTGCTTCGGCAAGTGGGAACGTCTGATTGACGGTGATGCGCACAGCCCCCTGGGCAACGACATCGAACAGCGCCTGGGACGACGTCTCCAGATCGGCACGGCTCGCGGTATACGTCATCAACGTCGGCCGGGTGACGTAGAGCGAGCCCTTGGCGCTCAGAATCCCGAGGTCGAACGGATCGATCTTTCCCGATGACTGACCAAAGCTCACGAGCAGCCCTCTGGGGCGGAGGCAGTCGAGGCTGCCCTCGAACGTATCGCGCCCGACCGCGTCGTAGACGACCGGAACCCCTGCTCCGTCCGTCAGCTCCCTGACCCGCTCGGTGAAATTCTCCCGCGTATAGACGATCGGATGATCGCAGCCGTGCGCCCGCGCAAGCTCCGCCTTCTCGTCGCTGCCTACGGTGCCGATAACCGTCGCTCCGAGATGCTTCGCCCACTGGCATGCGATCAGACCGACGCCGCCCGCGGCCGCATGGAACAGAATGGTCTCGCCGGATCGTACGGGATACGTCCGGCGCAACAGGTACTCGACCGTCATGCCCTGCAGCATCATCCCCGCGGCCTGATGCGAGTCGATGCCGGCAGGAACCTTGACGACCTTCTCGGCCGGCATCAGGCGTTGTTCCGAATACGAGCCGACCGGGGGCGCCGCGTACGCGACCCGATCTCCGGTCGCCACCGAATCGACACCCTCTCCGACCGCCTCGACGACCCCGGCACCTTCCATCCCCGGGGAGAACGGGAGCGACGGCGCAGGATAGAGTCCGGTGCGGAAATAGACGTCGATGTAGTTGAGCCCTACCGCTTCGTGCCGGATTCGTATTTCACCCGGTCCGGGAGCCCCGACCTCGACGTCTTCCCACTGCATCGCATCGGGACCGCCAGTCTGATGAATTCGAATCGCCTTGGGCATGAGTCTGCTCCTTAGTGTTGGTTGAGTGCTGGGTGTTCATTGTTACGCACCCCTGTACAGCAAGCCGTTTCTGCCGTGACTACGAGTATCGGCGGGCGCGGGAGATCGCGGATACTACCCGGGAACCATCGGCCTCGATCAAGCCCGTATCCGTCTCCCCGGACGATTCGAAGAATCCATGGACAGTGTGCGGCGGTTGCGGATTGACGGTGGCGGCACTGCTTTTCCCGGCGGAGCGGGTCTCGGCACGGGGCAGATTCATGCCGGGGCCGTGGACGAGTCCGAGCCCGCTCTCGCATGAAGAACGCAGGCGCCGACTGACGATGCCCGGCTGGCTCTCGCGGAGATCGAGGCTCGAGCGCAAGGCGGCGCATGCCTTCCGGCTCAAGAACTACCGTGCCGCGATCCGTCATCTCGACGAGCTGCTCGGGCATGTCGGCGAGAACCCCAACACACTCCATGTCCTCGGGCTCTGCCACGAGCGGCTCGGCGACGACGACACGGCGTTCGAGTTCGCGACGCGTTCGATCTCGGCCGACGAGGATCACTTCGAGGCGCTACGCCTGCTCATCCGACTTCACGTGCGCCGTAACGAGACCGACGCGGCTCGTGCGCTGATCGAGCGCGCGCTCGCCCGGCTGCCGCCTCCGATCGAACCCCACGGTATCGGCTATCTGATCCGCTCTCTCACCCGGGAAGGCGAGCCGTCACTGGCAGGGTACGACCGCGAGCTTCGCGAATGGATCCGGTGGGCGCGCGAGTTCACCGGATCGGGTCCGGTATGCCATAGGTGAATCTCACTGGCGAGCGGGTAGACTACTCGCACCGGGCCGGATCGAGCCGTCCCGTACGCACGGACTTCGAACCCATGATCTATACCCTTGGTGATCGCCGCGTCGAGACACGCGGGGATTTCTACGTGGCCGACAACGCGGTCGTGGTCGGCTCGGTCATCCTGGGCCACGGCGCGAGTGTCTGGTTCAACAGCGTCGTTCGCGGCGACAACGATGTCATCGCCATCGGCGACGGCACCAACATTCAGGATGCGGCGGTCCTCCATGTCGATGAAGGCGTCCCGCTTACCCTGGGCGCGAACGTGAGCGTGGGCCACCATGCGATGCTGCATGGATGCACCGTGGAAGATGGCGCGCTCGTCGGGATCAACGCGGTGGTGCTCAATCACGCGGTCATCGGCCGCGGAAGCCTCGTCGGAACGAGCGCACTCGTTCCGGAGGGAAAGGTGATCCCGGAGCGCTCGCTCGTCGTTGGATCGCCGGCCCGGGTCGTGCGCACCTTGACCGAAGAGGACGCCGCCGGCATCGAGCGGATTGCCCGTCACTACGTCGAGAAGGCCCGGTGGTACCGCGCGGAGCTGCGCGTACAGGAATGAGGCAGCGGCGATGACGACAGGATTTCTCTACGACTCCCGCTTCCTCGATCATGATGCTGGCCACGGCCACCCGGAGCGGAGCGAACGCCTCGTCTCGACGATGGCCTGGCTCGAGGACTGCGACTGGTTCGGCGATCTGGTGCGCGTCGACGCGGCGATGGCGGACCCGGCTTGGATCGAAACGGTGCACGACGCGAGCTACATTGCCCGCGCGGAAGAGACGTGCCGTGCCGGCGCGCCGTTCCTCGACGTGGCCGACGTCGGGATCTCACGCCGGAGCAGCGACGTGGCCCGCCTCGCGGCAGGGGGCGCTCTGGCACTGGCAGACCGCATCGTCGCGGGAGACGTCGAGAACGGCTTCGCGCTGAGCCGCCCGCCCGGCCACCATGCCGAGCAGGGCACGGCGCTGGGCTTCTGCCTGTTCAACAACGTGGCGATCGCGGCCCGTTACCTCCAACGCGCCCACGGCGTGGGCAAGATTTTGATCCTCGATTTCGACGTCCATCACGGAAACGGTACCCAGCACACGTTCGAGGAAGATCCGTCTGTGATGTACGCCAGCATCCACCAGTACCCGTACTACCCCGGGACAGGATCTGCATCGGAGACCGGAATCGGCCGCGGCGCCGGCGCGACCGTCAACTGCCCGGTGCCGGCCGGAGCCGGCGACCAGGAGTACCAGCGCGCGTTCACCGGCCGGATTCTGCCCGCCGCCGAAGCCTTCGCCCCGGAATTCGTGATCCTCTCCGCCGGATTCGATGCGCATGCCGCCGACCCTCTCGCGCAGGTCCGCTTGAGCACGGAATGCTTCGGCTGGATGAGCGAGAGAATCATGGAGATCGCCGACAGGTATGCTGGCGGGCGCGTGCTGTCGATGCTCGAGGGCGGATACAACGTCGAGGTGCTGCCGCGATGCGTGGCGACGCACCTCGGAGCGCTCGCACGCGTCGATACGCGGTGACCGTGGTCACTGCCGGTGATTATCCCCCCTCCCCTGCCGGTCCGTCACCGGTACCGGATCTCTCGCGCGGGTCGAGCCGGGGTCGCCACCGTCAATGGTCGCCTTCAATGACCAAGTGACGCAGCGCGCGTCTGATCCAATTCGCGCCGATCGCGCGCCCGGATGACCCGGAGGACGAGTGCACGGCGAGTCCATCTTATTCACGATCTTCCTGATCTTCACCGGGGCCGCGATCATCGCCGGACTCGCGCTGTTCGCGCGCCAGTCCATGCTGGTCGCGTACATCGCGCTTGGCGTGCTCGTCGGGCCGTGGGGACTCGGTCTGATCGAGGACGCGACGACGGCGCAGGGGATCGGCGAGATCGGGATCATCTTCCTGCTGTATCTGCTCGGCCTCAACCTGCATCCCCAGAAGCTCGCGCGGATGATGCGCGAGGCGACAGTGGTCACGGTGTCGAGCTGCCTCGTGTTCGCGGTCGCAGGCTCGGCGGTGGCGCTCGCATTCGATTTCACCCTGCCCGAGGCGCTGGTGATCGGTGCGCTCTCGATGTTCTCGAGCACGATCATCGGGCTGAAGCTGCTTCCCACGACGGCGCTGCATCACCGGCGCGCCGGCGAGATCATGATCAGTGTGCTGTTGCTTCAGGACATCATCGCGATCGTCATGCTGCTCGGTCTGGACGCAGCGTCCCGGCCGTCGCTCTCGGTTGCGGGCGCTCTGCTCCTCGCGGCGGCGCTGCCGGCGATCGTCGCGGTGTCGGCGGCGATGGAACGGTGGGTCCTGATGCCTCTCATCCGTCGCTTCGACACGATTCGGGAGTACGTCTTTCTCGTCGCGATTGGGTGGTGTCTCGGCGTCTCCCAGCTTGGCTACGCCATGGGGCTCTCGCACGAAATCGGTGCATTCGTCGCCGGCGTCGCCCTCGCCAGGAGCCCCGTCGCGACGTTCATCGCGGAATCTCTCAAGCCGCTGCGCGATTTCTTCCTCGTGATGTTCTTCTTCGCGCTCGGAGCTGGATTTCCGATTCCCGTTCTAGCTGATGTCGCGCTTCCCGCGGCCTGCCTGGGCGGGTTGATGCTGGCGCTGAAGCCGGCGGTCTTTCGATGGCTGCTGCGGCGCGAAGGCGAGCCGGGCCGGCTCTCGAGCGAGATTGGCGCGCGTCTGGGGCAGCTCAGCGAGTTCTCACTGCTGATCGCAGTCATCGCGTCGGGAGGCGGCGTCATCGGTCCGCATGCCGCGTACACGATTCATGCGGCCACGCTACTCACGTTCATCGTATCGAGCTACCTGATCATGCAGCGCTATCCGACTCCGATCGCAGTCAACGATGCTCTGCGACGGGACTGAGACGTACGATAATATTCCGCGAGCACAGGATACGACCGTCACCGCAATCGACATGAACGACGCAGCGCGCTCGAGGGAAGAACCTTCACGAGCACAGCATGCGTTCGACCGGCTTCGCGATGCCCTGCGCACACGGATCATCGGTCAGGAGGCGCTTGTCGATCGGCTCCTCATCGCCTTGCTGGCCGATGGCCATCTGCTCGTGGAAGGAGCACCGGGACTCGCGAAGACGACCGCGGTGAAAGAGCTTGCCGCCCGCATCGAAGGCGACTTCCACCGGGTGCAGTTCACGCCGGATCTGCTCCCCGCCGATCTGACGGGCACCGAGATCTACCGGCCCGAGAACGCGAGCTTCGTGTTTCAACACGGCCCGCTGTTTCACAACGTGCTGCTCGCCGATGAAGTGAACCGGGCCCCTGCGAAGGTGCAGTCCGCACTGCTCGAAGCGATGGGGGAGCGCCAGATCACGGTCGGAAGCACCACCTACAAGCTCCCGCCGCTGTTCCTCGTGATGGCGACCCAGAACCCGATCGAGCAGGAGGGCACCTATCCCCTTCCCGAGGCGCAGCTCGATCGATTCCTGCTCTTCGTGCGGGTCGACTACCCGACGGGCGAGGCCGAGCACGCGATCCTGCGTCTCGCGCGCGAAGAGGCGCGCCGCTCGATCGAGGAGCATGACGAGCCCTGCGACGTGACGCGGGTGGATGCGCCGGCCATCTTCGAAGCTCGGCACGAGGTGCTCGACATGCACCTCTCCGAGGCGCTGGAGAGCTACCTCGTCGAACTCGTGCTCGCAACGCGCACTCCGGCACGCTACGGCGACGATCTCGCGCGCTGGATCGCGTTCGGTGCGAGTCCGCGCGCGAGCATTGCGCTCGATCGATGCGCGCGCGCACACGCGTGGCTGGACGGCCGCGACTACGTGGCCCCCCACGACATACAGGCGATCGCCCCCGACGTGCTCCGGCATCGGGTGCTGCTCAGCTTCGACGCCGAAGCCGACGGCATCGACGCGGACCGCGTGGTCGAAGCGTTGCTCTCGAGGGTGGCGATACCGTGAGCGCGGGGCGCGCTCCCCGCCGGGACGAAGTGCCACCGGCACTTCGTCCGGATCCGGCACGCCCTTCATCGTCGTCCGGTCCGTTCCCGTGGACCCGGCCGCGTCCCGACGCCTCCGCTACGACCACCGGAGAAGCCCGCGGGTTGGCGGGGGTCACGTTCTCCACCGCCGATCTGGTCGGCTTGCGTGCGCACGCCGCCGGCCTGTCTCTGGACGCGCAGCGCTCCAGACGCGGCGGTCGAGCGGGCGCCCGAGTATCGCGGCTCCGGGGCCGCGGGATGGAGTACTCGGAGTCGAGAATCTACCTGCCCGGTGACGATATCCGCAGTATCGACTGGCGAGTGACCGCACGCACCGGCCGCGCCCATACGAAGCTCTTCCACGAGGAGCGCGATCGCCCGATTCTCTTCGTCGTGGATCTCGGCGAGCACATGCGGTTCGGCACCCGGCGGGCATTCAAGTCGGTGGTGGCGGCCGAGACGGCTTCGCTGCTCGCATGGGCCGCGGTGGCGAACGGCGATCGCGTCGGCGGGCTCGTGTTCGCCGGCGAGCATACGGCCGAATCCCGCATCAAGGGCGGATGGCGCGGGGCGCTCGCGCTCATCCGCACCCTCGCCGGGATTGAGAACGTGACAAAAGGACTGCGCACGGGAGACGGTCTCGGGGATGCGTTGCCGCGCACGCACCGGCTCGCGCGGCCCGGAACGCTGGTCATCGTGATCAGTGATTTCAGCGGGCTGCGGGACTCGGTGGACCGGCAGCTAGCCAAGCTGCGAGAGCACAACGACCTGCTCTGCGTGTGGATCTACGATCGGCTCGAATCCATGCCACCGCCACCGGCCCGCTACCCGATCGGCGATGGTCGCCGCACCGCGACCCTCGATGCGCGATCGAGCGAGGTCGCACAGGCCATCACGCACCGCTTCGAGGACATCGAGACGCAGATTACCTCCGGGTGCCGGCGCGCCGGCGCGGTACTGGTGCGCATCAGTTGCGGCGACGACGTTCGGGCCGTGCTGCGCGAGACGCTGACCGGCCGGATCCGCCGATCGGGCTACCCGTCCCGATGAATCCGGCCGACCCGCTCGCCGCTCTCCGCGACATCCGCGTCCCGGATCCGCCCGGGTTCTGGCCTCCGGCTCCCGGGTGGATCGCGGCCGCCTGCGTCGTGACGGCGGCCGGGGTCGCCGCGGCGGTCATCGCCGCGCGTTGGTGGCGCGCCGAGCGTTTCCGGCGCGAAGCGCTCGGGAGCCTGCGGTCCCTTCGCGCCCGTCATCGGGCCGGCGCGCCGGAGACCGAGATCGCGATGGAGCTGTCCACGCTCGTTCGCCGCGTCGCCCTCGCCCGCCGCCCGCGCGAAGAAGTGGCGGGACTGACCGGTGAACATTGGATCGCCTGGCTCGAATCGGCGCTCCCCGATCCCAGGCCCTGGAGCGGGCCCGCGCCCAGTTTCGGGGTCGGGAGTGCCGCGCGTACCGCACTGCTCGACGCTCCGTACGCACGCGCGTGCCGCTTCGACGCGGCACGCGCCCTCGCTGCGTGCGAGCACTGGATCCGGCGCGCGTGAACCCGCCGACACTCTCGTTCGCGGCGGCGGCGGCCGCCGCGGTGCTCACCCTCGGCGACGCCTGCGCGCAGACACTCGATGCTCGCCTCGATCGCAATCCGATCCACGACGACGAGACGGTGCACCTGATCATCGAGGCGGATACGCAGGCAGGCGGCGCGCGGCCTGACCTCACACCGTTGCGGCGCGACTTCGAGATCCTCGGGCAGTCGACGAGCACGCACGTCGCCATCGAGAACGGCACCCGGAGCGTGCGGACCGAATGGATCATCGAGCTGGCCCCCAATCGCTCGGGGCGAATCACCCTCGATCCTCTGAGGGTGGGAACGATGACGAGCCCGGCCATCGTGCTCGAGGTCCTGCCGGCCTCATCGGCAGCGGCAGGATCCGCGCGCGATGTCTTTCTCGAAGTGGAAGTGACGCCGCAAGCCGTCTACGTCCAGTCTCAGCTTGTATGCGTGCTGCGCATCTACCGGGCGGCGGAGTTCCTCGAAGCGAAGCTCTCGGACTTCAACCCCGACGGCACCGTCACCCACCGCCTCGGCAAGGATGCGACGTACGCCAAGGTCGTCGACGGCCGGCGCTACCGGGTCATCGAACGCCGGTTCGCGGTGTTCCCGAAGGCGAGCGGTCGGCTCACGCTGCCCGCGTTTCGTCTCGATGCGCGCATAGCCGAGGCGGGCGCTGCATCGACGATGGGCCGTCTGTTCGGGGAGGGACGCCGGGTACGTATCGCAACGCAGCCGGTCGAGGTGGTGGTGAAGCCCCGGCCCCGCGCGGCCGCGACGCCATGGCTGCCCGCCCACGCCGTCACCCTCTCCGAAGAATGGTCCGAGGAGCCATCCCGGCTCGTCGCTGGCGAGCCGGTGACCTGGACGCTGCGCCTCGGCGCGGAGGGACTCACCGGCGAGCAACTGCCGCCGATTGAACCTCCCGCCATCGACAGCGCGCGGATCTACCCCGACCAGCCTTCCATCGTGACCCGCGCCGATGGGCATGCGGTGTACGGGGAGCGCGTTCAGCACGTCGCGATGGTACCGGGCGCGGCAGGGGAGCTGAAGATCCCGGAGCTGCAGGTGGAGTGGTGGGACGTCGAGGCGGATGCGCCGCGCACTGCTCGGATCCCGGCGCGGACGATTGCCGTCGCAGCAGCGCCGGCCACTGCCGGGGTGGCGTCCCGCCCCGCCCTCGCCGCTCCACCGGCGGCGCCCGAAGTGAGTCCGCGACTCT
This sequence comes from Gammaproteobacteria bacterium, assembly GCA_047514485.1. GTDB lineage: Bacteria > Pseudomonadota > Gammaproteobacteria > HK1 > HK1 > HK1. Next base: position 48,522 of record JAKZYK010000057.1, on the reverse strand, counting down.
GGCAGGGCATCAGCGCGGCCTTGACCGTCGTGTGGCTGGTGACGCTGGGTGCGTTGCTGCGCGTTCTCGGCCGGCGGCGCCGTAGCGACACCGTATCATCGTCGCCGGCTGAGACGCTGCCGCGTGACACGGACGCGGCGCGGCGCCGCGTGCTGGATGCTTGCCGCGACGCGGACCCGCGCGCGGCGCGCGGCGCCCTGCTCCACTGGGCCGGACTGGTCTGGCCGGAATCGCCCCCTCGCGATCTCATTGTTCTCGCGGCGCGGGTCCATGACGAGCCGCTCGCCGAGACGATCCTGGATATCGACCGGGCGTTGTGGGCGACTCGGGACAGCGATTGGGCCGGGCAGTCGTTGGCCGCCCGACTTCCCCGAGAGCTCGGACCGCCCCCGTCGCCGCGGCGCCGTGCGGCGATGGACCGGCTGCCGTCATTGCATCCCGCGTGACGCGCCGGTTCCGGATTCGCGCATCGCGTCGAGCTGTTCGCTCTTCTCGAGCCAGGTCGATTCGATGGTCGTGATCTCCGCATCGAGCTTCCCCCGCCGCACGAGCAGCGCGTGCAGCCGCGGGCGCTCGTCCTGGTCATAGATCGCGCCGCCGGCCAGGACCGACTCGATCGACGCCCGCTCGTCGCTCAACGCGCCCAGCCGGCGCTCGAGCTTTTCGATCTCGCGCCTGATCGGGACGGCCCGGCGCCGCTCCTCCGCCAACTGCCGCCGTCGTTCGCGTCGTGCCGCTACCGTCGTCACGCCGCCGGCCCGTGGCTCATCGAGCGTCTGCGCCGCGTGGCTCTCCGAAAGCCATTGGCCGTAGTCGTCGATATCACCCTCGAAAGGCACGGCGCGCCCGTCCGCGACGAGCCACAGAGAGTCGCTCACCAGCCGCAGCAGATGACGATCGTGCGACACCAGCACCAGTGCGCCGGAGAACGATTGCAGCGCGGTCGCGAGCGCGTGGCGCATGTCGAGATCGAGATGATTCGTCGGCTCGTCGAGCAGGAGAAGATTGGGACGTTCCAGGATCAGCAACGCGAGGGCGAGGCGGGTCTTTTCACCGCCGGACAGAGGTGCGACGCAGCGCGTCGCCGGCGCGTGCGCGAATCCGAACCCTCCGAGGAAATTGCGCATTTCCTGCTCGCGCATTCCGGGCACAACGTCGCGCACGAGCTCGAGCGGGGTGCGATGCGGATCGAGCTGTTCGAGCCGGTGTTGCGCGAAGTAGCCGATCCTCGCGTAAGGCGAGTGCTCGACCGACCCGGCGCCCAATGCGAGCCGCCCCGCTATCCCCCGCAACAGGGTCGACTTGCCCATCCCGTTCGCCCCGAGCAGAGCGATTCGATCCCCGGGCGCCAGAGTCATCGAAACCGCGCTCAGCACTGTGCGGTCGCCGTATCCGAATGAAGCCGCCTCGATCTTCACCACCGGCCGGGGAGACCGTTCCGGCTCGAAGAAGTCGAACGCGAACCGCTTCTGCGGATGGAGGGGCGCGATCACCTGCATCCGTTCGAGCGCCTTGAGCCGGCTCTGCGCCTGCCGCGCCTTGCTCGCCTTGTACCGGAAACGTTCGACGAACGCCTCCATCCGGGCCCGCTCGCGCTGCCCGCGTTCGGCCGTCCGGCGCGAGTGCTCGATCTCGGCGGCGCGGAGCCGCTCGAATGCACTGTAGTTCCCGGTGTAGACCGAGATGCGACCACCCCGGACCAGGGCGACGTGATCGACGATCGGATCCAGAAACTCCCGGTCGTGGGAGATGAGCAGGAGCGTCCCGGTGTAGCGTCGCAGCCAAACCTCCAGCCAGACGATCGCGTCGAGGTCGAGATGGTTCGTGGGTTCGTCGAGAAGGAGAAGATCCGACGGTGCGGCGAGGGTCCGCGCGAGCGCGGCGCGCATTCTCCAACCGCCGGACAGAGCGTCCAGCTTCCGCGACTCGTCGCCCGGCGCGAAGCCGAGTCCGCGCAGGATGCGGCTCGCATCCGCCTCCGCGGAATAGCCATGGATGGCTTCGAGGTCGGCGTGCGCCGCCGCTTCGGAATCGGTGTCGCCACGCGCCTCGGCACCCGCTAGCCGAGTGCGGATCGACGCGATGCGCGGGTCACCGGATACCACGTAGTCGATGAGGAGGATGTCCCCCGACGGCGCTTCCTGAGCGATGGTCGCGGTCGCGATGCCGGCAGGCAGCTCGACATCGCCTCGATCGGGATCGAGCTCGCCGAGCAGCAACGCGATCAGGCTCGACTTGCCGGCGCCGTTCGCGCCCACCACGCCGACCTTCTGCCGGCGCTGCACCACCAGACTTGCATGATCGAGAACCTGGACGCCGCCACGGCGAAGCTCGACGTCGTCCAGCCGAATCATGGGAGGCTTATCTCGGACCTCGGAAACCTTGTCATTAGATATAAGAATCTCTATTTTTGAAATAAATCATATTGTTATATTGAATATCTCACGTGAACGATGAATTTTGTTTCCACAAATGCGAGACACTGCAAGGGCATGACGCCCCAGCGGGACGGACTGTGGGCGGACGGCTCAGGCGCTCGCCGCTTCCCGTGCCGGGAGAACTTTCGCAGGCGGGAGCCTCCCGCCCGCGAAAGCCCGTTCGAGCAACCGCTGCACGAGCCCGACGTTCGAACTGAATGCTGCGAGGTCGTCGAGACGGTACTCCGTGCCCTCGACGATCGACTCCGCGACGCGATGGCCGCTGGAGATCGCAGGGCCGATCCCTTCACAGAGATCCCGCGTCGCGAGACCGACCGAGTCTCCGGTGATGAACGCGTTTCCGATCCGCACCACCTCGACGCCGCCGCGCAGATAGTAGCTGTATCCCTTCGGGGCAAGCTCGGCACCCTCGACGAGCCCGCGGCGTGCGAGCATTCCAGTGAAGTGATTCCAGTGCTGCTTGATGTCCTCGCCGCGCGTCTTGAGCTTCTCCGCCATCGCCCCCATGCCGCAGTTCAGATAGCCGTCCGCCTTCGGGACGTACCATGCGTATCCGGGCAGACCCTTGTCGAAAAACCACAGATGACATCGCTCGTCGTCCCAGCGATGGGCAAACTCGTGCTCGTACGTCGCCGCCTGCAGCTCACGGGCGCGCGGATTGGCGTCACGAAAGAGCGTGCGATAGACGGGGCACCGGGTGCCACCGGCACCGACGAGATACTTCGATCGGAAAACGCTGTCGACGATAAAGCCGTCGGCGTCGCGCTCGATGCTGCGTACATTGTGAGTGTGGATCCGGGCGCCGCTACCGCGCAGCAGATAGTCGTCGAACTCGAAGCGGCGGATCGAGTGCTGCACGCTCGGAAGCGTGAACGTCAGCCATTTGAGGTGCACCACGATCCCGTTGAAGGTGTTGAACCGGTGCGGGTACGCCTCCACGTCAAGGTTCAGATCCGTGACCACGTCCGGGGTGATCCACCCCGCGCAGAGCTTCGTACGGGGAAACTCCGCGCGGTCGAGCACGAGCACCGAGGCGCCGGCCTGTACGAGGCGCGATGCGCACGCGGAGCCGGCCGGACCGCCGCCCACGATGATGACGTCGATCGTCTCCACCGATCAGCCGCCCGCGGACTTCGCTGGCGGCGGATAGACGTGAGCGCGGGTCCACGGGACGTCGTTGTTGCCGGAGGGCGCGCCCACCACCTGGAATAGCTGGGTGGAGTTGGTGAAGAACGCGGCCGAGCACCCCGCCAGATACAGCCGCCACGCCCGGACGAACTCCTCGTCGTACATCGCCCGGACCTTATCCGCCGCGCGGTCGAACCGCGCCAGCCACTCCTGCAGCGTGCGCGCGTAGTGAAGCCGGAGGTTCTCGACGTCGATGATGGAGAAGTTGAACGGCTCGAAGATTGTCATCATCTCCTGCAGACTCGGCGGATAGCTGCCGGGAAAGATCCGCTGCTCCAACCATGCGTTGACCGGGGTGGGGCGATTGCGGCCGACGCTGTGAATGAGCGCGAGACCGGTGGATTTGAGCGAGCGGGCGATGACCTTGCCGAGGGTCCGGTAGTGCTGAACGCCGACGTGCTCGAGCATGCCCACCGAGACGAATGCGTCGCAGGTGCCTTCGATGTTGCGGTAATCGTCTTGCACGAACTCCACCATGCTGTCCATGCCCTCCCGCGACGCGCGCTCGCGCGCGTAAGCGATCTGCTCCTGCGAGATGTTGAATGCGCGGACCTTGACGCCGTACTCGCGCGCCATGTGCAGGGCGAGCGCGCCCCATCCACAGCCGGCCTCGATGACGTGCTGGCCCGGTCGGAGCATCAGCTTGCGGCAGACATGGTCGTGTTTCGCCCGCTGCGCCTGCTCGAGCGAGGCGTCCGGCCTGTCGTAGTACGCACAGGTGTAGACCATCGCATCGTCGAGCCACAAACGATAGAAGTCATTGCCCAGGTCGTAGTGATGCTGGATGTGCCGCCGCGATCCGGTCGTGGTGTTGGGGCGCGGCTTCGGCAGCCGGCCCAGTGCGTTGCGCTTGGCCGCGGCCTCACCGGCGCGCTCCTGGCTTCGATAGCAGCGCGCGAGCACGTCGATGAGATCGCCGGCAACCTCGATCCGTCCTGCGCTGAACGCATCCCCGAATCCGAGCTCCGGGCTGAAGACCACCGAGAGCAATGCGCCCCGATCGCGAAAGATGATGCGCCCGTGGTACTCGTCCGGTGGACGGTACGCGTCTTCACCGTCCCATAGTGCGAACGCGACGTCCGGGTCGCCCACTTTGGCCGCGATTCGCCGTACGAGCCAGCGATCGAATCCGCTCGGGGGGGTTCCCTCCTGTTTGACTGATCGACGCTTCGCAATTCCCGGGCCGAAAGCGCTCTGCGAGCCCAGCGGATGTGGGCGTTGTCGTCTCACCGTCATCTCCTACCTCCAGTCTCGAAGCAATGGAGCCGATGAACCGTCACGTCACACGGCTTCGTGTGCGCGTTCCCTGGAGCTGCCCCTCCATCCTTTCCCGGCGGTCTCCCTTCTCATCCCCGCCCTCCTCCACCCACCGGCGGAGAAGGGAGCACACACCACTGCCCTTCGTTCAACCGCATGCTCATCTGCGTTCGATTGATCGGTTCGTCATGAGATATGAAGCATTGGGCGTAATTTCAAGCTCGAAATGAGAGGACCCCTGAGATTGGAACCGCTCATTCGAGAGATTATAGCGAGTCATCTTTCGAGCGCGAAGGTGGAATCCCGGATCACGTTCCGCCGCCGCGCCGGGCGTGATGCCGCGCTTTCACGACGCCGACGATCCATTTCGCGATAAGTGGAAAGACCCCCAGGAGCACGAAAGAGCCGATCAGCGCGGGGGAGAGGATCCCCTGCAGAGATTCGATGCGCGCGAGCTGGGTGCCGGCGTTGACGTAGACGATGGTCCCCGGGAGCATTCCGATCTGGCTCACGAACGCGAACGTGAGGGTTCGTATCGGCGTGAGCCCCATGACCAGGTTGACGATGAAGAACGGGAACGCCGGCACCAGCCGTATGGTGAACAGGTAGAACGCCCCGTCACGCTCGACCCCCGCGTTGATCGCTTTCAGCCGATCTCCATATCGCCGCTGGATTCCGTCTCGCAGGATGAATCGTGAGACGATGAACGCGACGGTGGCACCGAGCGTCGAGGCAAAGGAGACGACGACGGTGCCCCACAGCAACCCGAACACCGCCCCGCCGGCGAGGGTCATGATGGCGGCGCCGGGCAGAGACAGCCCGGCGATCGCGACGTAGGCGATGAAATATGCCGCGAGCAGCGTCAAGGGATGCTCGTGGTAGAACGCGTCGATGTCCGCCTGGCGCGACTTGAGCTGTTCCAGATCGAGATAGCGGCCAAGATCGAACCAGAGGAACGCGACGACGAACACCGCGATGACTGCGATAACTGCGAATTTCCCTTTGCTCATGCTTATGTGCTTCCTGGCCGGCTGAAACGGCTACAGCTCCCTGACGAGTTGGCGATTATAGATGAACGCGCGTCGAATCCTTGCCGACGTGCAGTGCGCCCGATAGATTCGAAATCATGGACTGCGCCCGGCGCAGATCAGCCATCTTCAGGCGGTTCTCGATGCTTCTTTTCTGGCTCCTCGCCTCTATCATGATCCTGGTCGCGCTGTTGCTGGTGGTGCCGCCATTGATGCGCGACCGGGCCGCCGGCCGCGATACGCTCGGAGATGCGCCCGGAGATCCGAACGTCGCGCTGTATCGTGAACGGCTCGCAGATCTGGATCGAGAACGCGACCGAGGCGAGGTCGATGCGGATCGATTCGCGGCGCTGCGCGAGGATCTGGAGCGCGGGCTGCTTACCGACGCTGGCGGGCGCGAAGCGCCGCGCACCGTCTCTCACCCGCGGCCGTACTGGATGGCGATCACGGTCACGATCATGGTGCCGGTCTGTAGTCTCGCGTTCTATCTCTGGCTCGGTTCACCGCACGGACTCGACCCGCGGGCGCAGCCCCGCGACGCGGCTACCGGTATCGAGCCCGCGCCGTCGGCGGAAGCGATGGTCGACTCGCTCGCCGCGAAGCTCGCGAATGATCCCGCCAATGCCGACGGCTGGCTCCTTCTCGCCCGCTCGCAAGTGGCGCTCGAGCGCTTCGACGCGGCGATCGTCGGGTTCGAGCGCGCTCACGCGCTTCTCGGCGACGACCCGTCCCTCCTGGCGGACTGGGCGGAAACCGAGGCGGCCCTTGCCGGCAACCGGTTTCCTGCAAGCGCTCTCGGCCGGCTCGATCGGGCGCTCGAACTCGACCCCGATCACGAGAAGACGCTTTGGCTCGGAGGATTCGCCGCGCTCCAGAACGGACGCACAGACACCGCCATCGCGCGCTGGGAGCGGCTGCGTGCTCAACAGCCGCCGGGGTCGCGCGAGGAGTCTATTGTCTCCGAGCTGCTTGCACAGGTGCGCGGGGTGCAGGACGTGACGCCCGCTGCCGGGGCTGGTTCGGCCGAGTCGGCTGAGTCGGCCAAGCCCGCCGAATCGGCCAGCGGACCGCGGGTCGTCGTAGAAGTCAGCTTCGCGCCCGATCTCGCAGTCGAGCCAGGCGCGAGCGAGCCGGTATTCGTCTTTGCCCGCGCGCCGACCGGCGCCGGTCCGCCGGTCGCCGTCGCACGCACCATCGTGGCCGCCCTTCCCGTCACCATCGTGCTCGATGCATCGAACGCGATGGTCCCATCGCTATCGCTGGCGAGCGTGGAGCATGTTCGGGTGACTGCGCGCGTGGCGCGTTCGGGGACGGCGAACCGCTCGAGCGGCGACCTCGAAGGCGTCTCCGGGCCGGTCGCAGTTGCCGATACGGCACCGGTAAAGGTCGTGATCTCACAGATCGTCCCGTGACCCGTCCAGCCCCGGCTGTCCACCATGCATTCAGCCTGGAAGTTCACTCACAGCGCGCCGTCCTGATGCGGCTCCGCGCACGCTCTTTGGTCCCGCACGCCAGCATTCAGCGTGCTCGCAAGCTCGAAATCAGAGGATCTCCGAGGTGATCGAACCCTCGCCGGGCGCAACGCCGTGAACTTCCTCGCCCACGCGCTGTTGTCGCCCGAGGACGACGAGATACGCGCCGGCAACGTCTGCGCCGACCTCATCAAGGGCAGGATCGAGGGCGTCGCGTCACCCGGAATCCTGACGGGTGTCGCGCTGCACCGCGCCATCGATCGGTTCGCGGACCGCCACCACGCGTTCAAGGCATGCATGGCGTATATCGCCGCTCCCCGCCGGCGCTACGCGGGAGTCATCGTCGACGTATTCTTCGACCACTGTCTTGCGCGATGCTGGCCGCACTACTCGGCGGTAAGTCTGGATGTCTTCGTCGAACACGTCTGCGCCCGCATGGAGCTGCAGGCCGACATCATCCCGGTCCGGGACCGGGCGCGGTTCGAGCGCATGCTTGAAAGCCGGTGGCTAGGTGTGTACGCGACCCGAGCCGGGCTTGATCGGGTGTTCGCGGGGCTCGCCCGCCGGGCGAGATTCGGCGATCGGCTCGGGGAGGCGGCCGCCGATCTCGACCGACACTACCCGGCGATAGAGGCTTCGTTCCACATGCTCATGCCGGCGTTGCGCGAACATGCGGGCCAAGTGCTCGCCAGCCGCGCCGATTGACGCCATACCGACCCGAAACGGTCCGGCCCTCGCACCGCCCGGCTCGAATATCCCGCGCACCACCTCCGAGCCCGGACTCTCTCCCGGCTCGATCTCGACCGCGATGTCCTGGTCAAAGAAGGTCGGCAGAGGCGGCAATCGGAAAAGTTATCCACAGGTATTACTGCTGTATCCCCCGCTCTGTCCACCAATCAATGCACAATATCTTGTGCTTCACGTGCTGCTTGACTACAAGTTCTGGTAGACTCTCTCCGTAACGAGACGAGACGCACGCTGACATATTCAGCGGCCGTTTCCGATTGTCTTCGTGGACTCGAGCAGATCGGCAGAGGATCTTCCACGGAGGACAGGCGGTTCGTCGCGGGACGGCATGCACCGCCGGTCAAGGGAGACAGAGCGGTCGAATCCGTCCCGGCAGGTGGAGATACGGAAGCCGTGGGCACCGGCCTCACCGGAGCCGTTCGACGGGAGAGAACATCGTTGGGCACCGGGGCCACTCGCATCAGCCGGCTGTCCGACAAGGGGACATGACGATGAAGTTGGCTCAGCGCATCCATGTCGAAACGGATGGCACCGGAATCACCGGAATCCCTCTGCAAGCCGCATCGCTCGACATCTGGGACAGCAAATACCGTCTGAAGAAGCGCGACGGCGCCGTCGTGGATCGCGGGATCGACGAGACCTACCGCCGCGTCGCGCGTGCGATCGCCGACGTCGAGACCACCGACGAGCTGCGCGCGCGCTGGCACGAACGCTTCTTGTGGGCACTGCGCCAGGGTGCGATCCCGGCCGGGCGCATCGTGTCGAACGCGGGGGCGCTGGAGCACAAGCCGGCAACGTCGACGATCAACTGCACCGTGTCCGGCACTGTCAGCGATTCGATGGACGACATCCTGGAGAAAGTCCACGAGGCCGGCCTCACTCTCAAGGCCGGCTGCGGCATCGGATACGAGTTCTCCACGCTGCGCCCCAAGGGCGCGTACGTCACCGGCGCCGGGGCGTACACGTCGGGGCCGCTGTCGTTCATGGACATCTACGACCGGATGTGCTTCACGGTGTCGTCGGCCGGCGGACGCCGCGGCGCCCAGATGGCCACCTTCGACGTCGGCCACCCCGACGTCCTCGATTTCATCCGCGCCAAACGCGAGGACGGCCGCCTGCGCCAGTTCAACCTCTCGCTGCTGATCACCCGCGAGTTCATGGAAGCGGTTCGTGACGACGCCCAGTGGAAGCTCGCGTTCCCGCTTGCGTCGCCGGAGGTCGAGCACGACGGCGCCGATCTCGACGATCCGGAGACGGTGGTGTGGCGAAGCTGGCCGGTGAACGACGGCTACGTCACGAACGCCCTCGGAAAGGTCGCTTGCCGGATATATCGATCCGTGCGGGCTCGACGGATCTGGGACGTCATCATGTCCTCAACGTACGACTTCGCCGAGCCGGGATTCATCCTGATCGACGAGATCAACGACATGAACAACAACTGGTTCTGCGAGAACATTCGCGCGACCAACCCCTGCGGCGAGCAACCTCTTCCGCCGTACGGTTCATGCCTGCTCGGCTCGATCAATCTCACTCGGTTCGTGCTCGATCCGTTCACGGACCGCGCTTGCTTCGATTGGGAGAAGTTCCGCGAGGTTGTCACGGTCTTCACCCGCATGCTCGACAACGTCGTGGAGGTCAACGGGCTTCCCCTCGGCCCGCAACGCGACGAAATCGCACGAAAGCGGCGCCACGGGATGGGCTACCTCGGCCTCGGCTCGGCCTTGACGATGCTGCGCCTGCGATACGGCTCCGATGCATCGATCGAGTTTACCGAGCGAGTCACACGCGAGATGGCGGTCACGGGCTGGAAGGTCTCTCTGTCCTTGAGCCGGGAGAAGGGCCCGGCGCCGCTCATGGAAGAGTCCTTTCCGGTGACTGCGGAGATGCTCGCGCAACGCCCGGAGATGGAGCGGGACTGCTTGCGAGTCGGAGACCGGGTCAAGGGCAAGGTGCTGCACGCGAGGTACAGCCGTTACATGCTGCGGCTTGCCGAGGTCGAGCCCGGACTCGTCGATGCGCTCGCGGAGCAAGGCTCACGGTTCACCCATCATACGTCGATCGCTCCAACGGGAACGATCTCCCTCTCGCTCGCCAACAACGCGAGCAACGGGATCGAGCCGAGCTTCGCGCACCACTACTCCAGGAACGTCATTCGCGAAGGCCGCAAGACGAAGGAAAAGATCGACGTGTTCTCCTTCGAGATGCTCGCCTACCGCGAGCTCATCGATGCCCGGGCGATGCCCGACGGCAATGGGGCCCACTCGCTCCCCGACTACTTCGTGACCGCCGACGACATCACACCGAAGCAGCACGTCGACGTCCAGGCCGCGGCACAGCACTGGGTCGACTCCTCGATCTCCAAGACCGCGAACATTCCGACCGACTATCCATACGAGGATTTCAAGGACATCTATCTCTACGCCTTCGAGCGAAACCTGAAGGGCTGCACGACGTTCCGTTTCAACCCGTCCGCATTCCAGGGGGTCCTCGTGAAGGAACAGGATCTCAAGAGTACGACCTATCGGTTCAAGCTCGAGGATGGAACGGTCGTCGAGGCCAAGGGCAATGAAGAGATCGAGTACGACGGCGACGTTCATAGCGCCGCGAATCTCTACGATGCGATCAAGGAGGGGTATTACGGCAAATTCTGAACCCGGCGGCCGATACCGTCGGGCTCCGGGCTTGCCTGAATTGGTGAGGAGTGCGTTTGAACGAGCAGTGAGCCCGACCGTCCCTTCCGGTACTTGTGCGCGGAAAGTATCCCGGACCGCGAGCGCCGGACAGGTTGTCAGGCGCCGGGAGCGCTCACAACGATGGATTCTGCGGCTGGAGGTGTACTCCGCGTATCTACGCCGGAAGGGGTGACTTTCTCGTAAGAGGAAAAGACTATGGCCATCAGGATCAACCAGAAGATCATCGACTACGGCATCGAGTCTCGGAAAGAGACGCCTGCCGTACCGCCGCCTCGGCCCAAGGCGGAAGTCATCCAGATGCACGAGAAGATCGAGCGGCCCGAGACGCTGCTCGGCTCGACGTACAAGATCAAGACCCCGCAGTCGGAGCACGCCCTCTACGTGACGATCAACGACGTCGTGCTGAACGCGGACACCGAGCACGAGCAGAGGCGTCCGTTCGAGATCTTCATCAACTCCAAGAACATGGAGCATTTCCAGTGGATCGTAGCGCTCACGCGGATCATATCGGCGGTGTTCCGCAAGGGCGGAGACGTGACATTCCTCGTCGAGGAGCTGCGATCGGTGTTCGACCCCCGTGGCGGACACTTCAAGAAGGGGGGAGGCTACATGCCGTCACTGGTCGCCGAGATCGGTGATGCCATCGAGACGCACATGCGCACGATTGGGCTGATCGAGGACGAGCCGCTCGACGAACCTAGACGCCAGTTGGTTGAGAAGAAACGGGCGCAGTACGAGAACGCGGACTCTGCCGGCAATGAACCCCGCTCGCGCATCCCCGACGGTGCGCAGTTCTGCACGAAATGCCAGGCGCAGGCGGTCGTCCGAATGGACGGGTGCATGACCTGCCTCACCTGCGGTGATTCCAAATGCGGCTGAGCATCGCCGGCACCCCCCATCGACTCCAGACTCTCTTCCTCCAGGAAAGGGATGGAAGTGCAGGACACCGGATCAGGAGCGCGTGGGCGAAGCCGCCACGGATCGTTGCAGTGACGAACATGCAGGCAGACATGGACATGGCTCCGTGTGGAGGTCGTGACGGGCGCCGACCAGGATGTCGGCACTAACACCCACCGGGTATCGGGCGGCTTCGGTCGAGCCGGTACCCGGTGGGTTTTTTTGCCATCACGTGATGGCTCGTCCGTTCCGGCGCACTGCCGCCACTGCATCCGCGTTCGCTTGGTGGGAGGCGGCGGCGCGGATTCCGGTCAGGCCGTTACCGTCCAGCCCGATGATCTCGACCGGCTCGAGGCGTGCATCGGCCTCCCCCTCCCCCAGGTCGACTCTCAGATAGTTGTCGGTCCACCCGCCGATGCGGGCGGCGGCGCTGCGGCGCGCCGGTTCGAGGAGCACGTCGACGACCTGGCCGACGTGCCGTTGCGCGAAGCGACGATGCTTCTCGGCCGAGAGCCGTTTCAACGCACGGGTGCGGCGCTTCCTGATCTCGGCCGGCACCTGGCCGGTGAAATGCTCCGCTTCGGAGCCGGGGCGTGGGGAGTATGTGAACGCGTGGAGATAGGTGATAGGGAGCCTCTCGACGTGTTCGAACGTGCGGAGGAAATCCGCGTCGGTCTCGCCGGGGAAGCCGCAGATGACATCCGCCCCGATCCCGCAGCCCGGGATGCGCTCGCTGATGCGGGTGACGAGATCTGCGAACTCCCCGGCCCGATACCGCCGCTTCATCCGCGCGAGGACGGCGTCGCTGCCGCTCTGGAACGGGATGTGGAAATGCCGCGCGAATTTCGATGACTCAGCCATCAGGGTGATGACCTCGTCACTGAGCGACGCGGGCTCGATCGAGCTCAGCCGAAACCGTTCGACTCCTTCGATCTCGAGAATGCTCTCGATCAGATCGGGTAGCATTCGCCGCCGCTCGGGGAGATCGAACCCGTAGTCACCGATGTGTACACCGGTGAGCACCACCTCGACGTATCCGGCGCCGGTGAGCTGGCGTACCTGGTCGAGCACACTCGCGGGAGTCCGGCTGCGCGAAACGCCACGGGTCTGCGGGACGATGCAGAACGTACAGGACTCGTTACAGCCTTCCTGCACCTTGACGAACGCACGGCTGTGCTCGGTCATCTCCGTGATCTGCACGTCCAGAAAGCTCTTCGCGGTGGATATCGGTGACACCGCGACGACCGGAGGGCCGTCTTCGAGGTGGTCGATGAGCTCCGCGACCTGGGAGCGATCCGCCGCGCCGACCACCAGCGCGACCCCCGGCAGCGCCGCCAGCTCCCCAGGCGCGCGCTGGGCGTAGCAACCGGTCACGACGATTCTCGCCGCCGGGTGATCGGCGTTGATACGCCGGATCGCTTTTCGCGCCGACGCGTCGGCCCGCGCGGTGACGCTGCACGTATTCACGACGTAGACGTCGGCAGCATCGCGCGAGCCGACCGTCTCGAAATCGCAACCCCGGCTCACAAGCGTGCGGATCGCCTCGGTGTCGTACTGATTCAACCGGCATCCGAAGGTGCAGTACGCGATCCGTTTGCTCATGGCCTGGGCGTTCCAATTGATTTGCCGCAGCGTGATTCTAAGCCTGCAATTCTCACCGGGCCACGAAACGAGGGGTCCACACTACGCGCCACCCCGGAGTTCCCGGTGCGGTCGTGAGCCGCGGGTTGATCCACACCGAGCCGATTGCCGCCAGTACACCATCGACATACACGAGTGGGGTGCGTCCACGCTCCCACGGAGGAATTCCCAGCGTTTGAAAACGCTTCCGGAGTGAATGCCCTCGTACACGCAATGGCCGCATCCATGCCGCGTCTTCGCCACGGAATCGCACGACTGTCTCCGCGTCCCGCACCGTATCGTGGAGCCCGCCGCCGGGGCAAGGCTCCCATGCGAGGCAGCCGTGGTCGAATGCGAGGGTTTCCGGAACCCGCCACCGGTACGCGGCTTGCGCGATCACGGGGCGCTCCCGCGGCACCAACTGAACGCGTCCTTGAAAGCGCCGGACTTCGATATCTCCGAGCCTCACGCACGGCATTGCATCCGGCCTTGCCTCGATGACATCGCGGGCGATCTGCTCGATCCGGCGCGCGCCGGGAGATGCGATCCCCCACGCCCGCAGCCAACTGGCGATGGCATTGCGCCGTCGCGCCGGAGCGAGGGCCGCGACCGCCGCGGCATCGAGCGTCGCGCCACGGATGCCGCCGGCCGGATCGAGATCGATTGCCGCGAGCGCATCGAGCAGTTCGGCAGACTCCCGGCCGAGCGCCGCCGCACGCGCCAGCGTCGTCCGCATCCCGGGCCACCGCGCTTCCAGAACGGGAATCACCTTCCGGCGCAACAGTACTCTTGCAAAGCGCTGGTCCCCGTTCGCGGGATCGTGGATCAGCGGGAGTCCGGTCTCTTGTGCGTATGCATGCAATACCGCGCGAGAGACGCCGCGCACCGGCCGCGCGACGATCCCCTCGCCGAGACGCCGCTCGTCCGGGATCCCCGAAAGGCCCCGGGGACCGGCTCCGCGCAGCAGATTCAGTAGAACGGTTTCGACATGGTCGTCTTCGGAGTGTGCAGTGCAGAGAACGTCATGTGACGAGAGGACGTGCTCGAACGCCTCGTAACGGGCGGCGCGCGCCGCTCCTTCGTTATCGGGCGCGGTGTCGTTCGACTTCACGTGAGCGTCGAGCACCGTGAGCTTGACGGCCAACTGGAGGCAGATCTCCTTGCAGTGACGCGCCCACCGCGCCGAGTCCACGTGCAGGTGGTGATCGACGTGGACAGCGCACAAGTGCGCAACGTAGCCACGCGCCCGCGTCTGCGTAAACGCATGGAGCAGCGCTAGCGAGTCCGCTCCTCCGCTGAACGCGACGACGAAGCGAGTCTTCGCAGGGAACCGGGCCGCGAACCCTGCGATGGTCTTCGATCCGAACGGCTCGGCGTCGAGTCGATCCATGTCCGGACCGCGGACCGGCTCAGTAGGCGTGCCGGCGCAGCCCTGTGCGCAGCAGCACGCGCGAGGCAATCTCCTCGACCGATGCGGCACTCGTATCGAGGCACGGGATCCGGTGACGCTCGAACAACGCTTCCGCCTCACGAACCTCGGTGCGGCACCGTGACGGTGACGAGTATGCGGTGCCCGGTCGCCGCTCGGAGCGAATCCTCCGCAACCGTCCCGGATCGATGGTTAGCCCGAACAACCGTGCGCGGTTCTCGAGCAGATGCGGCGGAAGCGTCGGACATGACAGCTCCTCGTCGGTCAAGGGATAATTTGCGGTTCTGATGCCGAATTGCATCGCGAGATAGACGCAGGTCGGCGTTTTGCCCGAGCGCGACACGCCGATCAGTATGACGTCCGCATCGCCGTAGCTTCGCGTGCCGGCGCCGTCGTCGTGGTTGAGTGCGAACTCGACGGCGCCGATCCGGTCTTCATAGGACGCGTTGTCGGTGACGGCATGAAAGCGGCCGAGGGCATGGCTCGATCCGACGTGCAGCTCCTGCTCGAGGGTCCCGATGAACGCCTGGAAGATGTCGAGGACGAGGGCATTGCTGTGCGAGAGGATCTCGCGCAGTCCCGAATCGGCGAGGGTGCTGAACACGAGCGGGGGATCGCGCTCTTCATTCACGAGCGCGTCGATTCGAGCGACGACCTCGGCCGCCTGCGCCGCATCGGTAACGAACGGGACCGTGGTGGTGATGAACTGCACGTGATCGAACTGGCTGAGCAAGGCGTTCCCGAGCGTCTCGACAGTGATCCCGGTACTGTCGGACACGAAGAACACGTGCCGGTGGGTGTCGTTGCCGGGATTCACTGTCCCATGAACGTGGCGGCGGAGACGACATCGGCGAGCCGGTCGGCGTGCCGCTCCACCTCGGCGTGCGAGGTGCTCTCGACCATGATGCGCACGATCGGCTCAGTTCCCGATACCCGCAGCAACACCCGTCCATCCTTGCCGAGTTCTGCCTCCACCGCGGCGACCGCATCCTGGAGAGCTGCATCCGAATCGAGATCGATCCGCTTCGCGATCCGGACGTTGCGAAGCGTCTGCGGATACTTCGACATGCCCTGCTTTGCCTCGCAGAGCGTGCGGCCGGATTGGACAAGGGCGTGGAGCACCTGGAGAGCGGAGACGATTCCATCCCCCGTGGTGGCTCGATCGAGGCAGATGAGGTGGCCCGAAGACTCGCCGCCGACCATGCACCCATGCTCGCGCATCAGCTCGATCACGTGGCGATCGCCGACCTTCGCGCGGTGCAGTCCGATCCCGCGCGAGCGCAGCGCTACCTCGAGCCCACGGTTCGTCATCACGGTGCCGACCACGGATCCGTTGAGTTGCCCGCCGGCATGGCGAGCCTCGGCAATAATGAAGAGAAGCTCGTCGCCGTCCACGAGCTCTCCCCCTCCATCCACCATCATCACCCGATCGCCGTCACCGTCGAACGCAATGCCGAGATCCGCGCGGCGCTCCCGGACGGCTTCGCACAACGCGCCCGGCGCCAACGGGCCGAAGCCGTCGTTGATGTTCAACCCGTTGGGTGCGCATCCGATCGGGACGACCTCGGCCCCGAGCTCCGAGAAGACGCTCGGTGCGATGTGATACGTCGCACCATGGGCGCAATCGACGACGATCCTGAGTCCCTGGAGCGTCAGATCGGGCGGCACCGTGCTCTTGCAGAACTCGATGTACCGGCCCGCCGCGTCATCGATCCTGACCGCCCGGCCGATATCGGTACAGCCCACCGTCTGCATCGTCGAGTCGATCGCCGCTTCGATCGCGAGCTCGACGTCATCGGACAGCTTGCCTCCGTCTTCGGAGAAGAACTTGATGCCGTTGTCGGTATAGGGGTTGTGGGAAGCACTGATTACGATTCCTGCCGTGGCGCGCAGGGTGCGGGTCAGATAGGCGACCGCGGGGGTCGGCATCGGTCCGAGCAGGACGGCGTCCACGCCGGCCGCGGTGAGTCCGGCTTCGAGCACGGACTCGAACATGTACCCGGAGATCCGCGTGTCCTTGCCGATAACGATCTTCCCCCGCCGCCCTCCGGCCAGCACTGTACCGGCCGCCCAGCCGAGCTTGAGGAAGAAATCCGCGGTGATCGGGGGCCGGCCGACCTCACCGCGGATCCCATCGGTGCCGAAGTACTTTCTGGTCTCAGCCATCACCGCGCCACTGCTTCCTCGACCCGGAGCGCAGGGTACTACCACGACCGCATGGCATCGTTTGCGCGAAACACATCATCGATCCGGGGCCACCGGCGCCGGGAACGCGCCGCCCTCCGGACCGCGCGATATCATCGGCGGAGGCGGAAGGCGGTTGCGGCAGGACGCTACCGTGCGGTGGGTCAGTGAAGACTCGCGGGTCCGCCGATGGAGCCTGATCCGGAGGGTGACTGCTCGCCGTCATTCGTGTCTTCTACAGCCGGGGAATCACCACCGGGGGAGGACTCATCCGACGAGCCCTGCGGAGGTCTCGGCTCGCGGCCCTCCATGATGTCCTTGATCTGCTCGACGTCGATCGTTTCGTATCGGATCAATGCGTCGGCCATCATGTGGAGCCGCTGCTCGTTCTCCTTGAGGATCTTCACGGAACGCTGGTAGTTCCGATCGATGATCCTGCGCACCTCCTCGTCGATAAGATCCTGCGTCTGGTCCGAGACTGTCTTGTGCCGGGTGACGCTGTGGCCGAGGAACACCTCGCCTTCCTCGTCGCTGTAAGTGAGCGGACCGAGCTTCTCCGACAGCCCCCATCTCGTCACCATGTTCCGGGCAAGCTCGGTGGCCCGCTGGATGTCGTTGCTCGCGCCGGTGGTGACGCTGTTCGGGCCGAAGATCAGGTCTTCCGCGATACGTCCCCCGAACAGGCTCGATATCTGGCTCTCGAGCCGCTCTTTGCTATAGCTGTAGCGGTCCTCCTCGGGGAGGAACATCGTGACACCGAGGGTGCGCCCGCGTGGAATGATCGTGACCTTGTAGACGGGGTCGTGGGACGGCACCAGCAGTCCGACGACCGCGTGGCCCCCCTCGTGGTATGCGGTAAGGCGTTTCTCCTCGTCGCTCATCACCATTGAGCGCCGCTCGGAGCCCATCATGATCTTGTCCTTCGCCTTCTCGAACTGCTCCATGTTGACGGTTCGCCGATCCGCCCGCGCCGCGAACAGCGCCGCCTCGTTGACGAGGTTGGCGAGATCAGCGCCCGAGAAACCCGGCGTTCCGCGTGCGATCACGTTCGGCTCGACATCGCGGTCGAGCGGTATCTTGCGCATGTGGATCTTGAGGATCTGCTCGCGACCGCGAATGTCGGGCAGCGGGACGACAACTTGGCGATCGAAACGCCCGGGGCGGAGCAGAGCCGGATCGAGCACATCGGGACGGTTGGTCGCGGCGATGACGATGATGCCTTCGTTGCCTTCGAATCCGTCCATCTCGACGAGCAACTGGTTGAGGGTCTGCTCGCGCTCGTCGTGCCCTCCACCGACGCCCGCCCCACGATGACGTCCGACCGCGTCGATCTCGTCGATGAAGATGATGCACGGCGCGTGTTTCTTGGCCTGCTCGAACATGTCGCGCACCCTTGATGCGCCGACACCGACGAACATCTCGACGAAATCCGAACCGGAGATCGTAAAGAACGGCACCTTCGCTTCGCCCGCGATGGCGCGTGCGAGGAGCGTCTTGCCGGTTCCGGGAGACCCCACCATCAGCACTCCGCGGGGAATCCTGCCGCCAAGCTTCTGGAACTTCGCGGGGTCGCGCAGGAAATCGACGAGCTCAGCCACTTCATCTTTCGCCTCATCGACCCCGGCGACGTCCGCAAACGTCACTTTGATCTGATCCTCGCCGAGCAGGCGCGCCCGGCTCTTGCCGAACGAAAGTGCGCCCCGGCCGCCAGCGCCGCCCTGCATCTGGCGCATGAAGAAGATCCACACGCCGATCAGCAGCAGCATCGGGAACCAGGAGATGAAGATCTGCATCAGCAGCGACTGTTGCTCGGGCGGACGCGCATCGATGACGACGCCGTTCTCGAGCAGGTCGCCGACCAGCGCCTTGTTGTCGGTCTCCGGGGTGTACGTGGTGAACTGCTCGCCGGTCTGCAGCACGCCCTGGATCGTGCGTCCTTCGATGACGACCTTCTGGACCCTGCCCTGCTTCACGTCGGCAATGAAGCGAGAGTAGTCGATCTGCTCCGTCGCTGAGCGACGCGGGCCGAAGTTGTTGAAGACGGACATCAGCACCAGGGCGATGACCACCCAGAGAATCAGATTTTTTGCCATATTGCTCACTGTCGGTGCTTGCGGTGAGGGGCGTGGATCGCGCGGTGTCCGAGGCCGGTCGTCTCTACCGGCGCAGACGGTCGAGATCTCCCCCCTCCTGATTGTAACTCACTGAATCCGCACACTGTTCCCATCCCGATTCTCGCCCGTAACATTCCGAACGTCCACATGAGTCGAGTCAGTTCGACACTATACCTCAACTGTCCGTATGGAAACCGCCGGTCTCGCAGCCTCGCCAGGACCGTTTCACGCTGGTCGTACCTCCATTCACGTGGGCGGGAGACCGCAGGGGCAACGCATGCGTCGCCCCTGCACGGGTCATCGGACGCACCAGATCAGCATCATTTCGCTCAGATATCGTCATTCGGGCCTTCGACATCCGTCTGGCGCCGCAGCGTGAAACGATCCTGCAGCCTCGCTCACTCCCCGGTCATTGCCCCATTTCCCGCCTTTCGACGGCTCACGGCGGACAAAAGGACAAACGCCGCTTCCCTCGTTGCAGTGCCGTCTCTCGATCCACGGCCTGTTTGTCGGTCTGTTACGCAGCCTTGTCAGTGCTCTCCCGCGCAGCGTCCGCGGTAGAAGGAGCCATCCCCGGCGCGCCGGATCCACTCCTCCTGCGCGGTTGTTTTCGAGCCGCGCGCGAGGGCGTAGGTTTCGGTCGAGTGCTTTCTCGATGCCGCCGGCTTTCTGACCGCAACGCTTGCGAATCGTTCGCGCAGCAACCGCAGATACGACTCCGTCTCCTCGCCCTGAAACAGCTTCACGAGAAAGGCACCTTCGCGCTTGAGCACGATATCCGCGAACCTCGCGGCGGACTCCGCGAGATCGCGCCAGCGCGCCTGATCATTCACTCTCATACCGCTCAGATTGGGCGCCATGTCCGACATTACAAGATCGACTGTTCGCCGGCCGACACTCGTCTCGACCCGGGCGAGCACCTCTGCGCGGAGGAAATCGCCATGAATGAACTCGACCCCGGCGAGCGGCTCCATCTCTACGATGTCGAGGGCGACGACCCGGCCACCGGGTGCGAGCGCGCGGCGGGCGATCTGAGACCACCCGCCGGGTGCGGCGCCGAGGTCGACGACCACTTGCGCGTCACGAAACAGGTGGTCGCGCGCATCGATTGCCTCGAGCTTGAGCGCAGCCCGTGAACGCAGCCCGCGTCGGCGGGCTTCGTGGAAGAACGCGTCGTTGCTGCGCTCGCGGCGCCAAGCTCCGCTCTTACGCCCCACGGCCAGAGCTCCGGGACGTACGCCGTGGCCCACATCTCCGGACCGCCCACATGTCTGGATCGCGCGCGCTTCTGTTCGTGGATCGAAACGTGATCCGATCAGCGATATTCGACGGAGAGGATCTCGTAATCGATCTCTCCGTCCGGTGCGACGACGGTGACGACGTCGCCTTCTTCCCTACCGATGAGAGCGCGGGAGAGCGGCGAGCTGATCGAGATGAGTCCCTTGCCGATATCGGCTTCCACGTCGCCGACGATCTGGTACCGCACCTCGGCATCGGTCGAGAGATGCACGAGCCCGACCGTCGCGCCGAAGACCACGCGCCCGCCGCCGTCCACGGCTCCCGGATCGATGATCTCCGCCGTGCCGAGCCACCCCTCGATCTCGGCGATCCGCCCCTCGGTGAATCCCTGCTGCTCCTTCGCGGCGTGGTACTCGGCGTTCTCGCGGAGATCCCCATGCGCCCGGGCCTCCGCGATCGCCTGGATGATCTTCGGCCGCGACACGGTCTTGAGCGCCTGCAGCTCCTCGCGGATCTTGCTGGCCCCGTTCTTCGTCAGCGGGCGCCGGTTCATGACACCGCCTCCGCGTGAAGCTCCTGCATCGAGCTCACCGCCGGCGTGCTTGGGGCCCGGATCGCCTCGACGAGCGCCCGCGCCCCCGCCACCGTCGTGAAATACGGAACCCGGCGCTGCAACGCGGTGCGTCGGATCGCGTAGGAGTCCGCGATCGCCTGACTGCCTTCGGTAGTGTTCACGATCATTGCAATCTCGCCGTTCTTCAACATGTCGACGACGTGCGGGCGGCCCTCCAGCACCTTGTTGACCGTCCGGCATCGCACCCCGGCCGCAACCAGCGCGTTCGCCGTGCCCCGCGTGGCGACAATCTCGTAGCCGAGCCGTTCGAGATTGCGCGAGACCTCTACCGTATCGCGCTTGTCGCCGTCGCGCACGCTTACGAAGATCGTACCGCCCGCCGGCAGTTCGTCGCCGGAGGCGAGGAGCGCCTTGGCGAACGCCTCGCCGAACGTCGGCCCAATCCCCATCACCTCGCCGGTCGACATCATCTCCGGGCCGAGCAGCGGATCCACGCCAGGGAACTTGACGAAGGGGAAGACGGCCTCCTTGACCGCGAAGTGCCGGGGGCGCCGTTCCCGATCGAGACCGAAATCGCGAAGCTTGCGCCCGACCATGCACAGAGCGGCGATCTTCGCGAGGGGCACGCCAGTCGCCTTGGCGACGAACGGAACGGTGCGGGACGCGCGCGGGTTCACCTCGAGGACGAAGATCGTTCCATCCTTGATCGCGTACTGTACGTTCATCAGGCCGACCACGCCGAGCGCCCGCGCAAGGATCCGCGTCTGCTCCCCGAGCCGCGCCTGAACGTCCTCGGCGAGCCCGATCGGGGGCAGCGAACAGGCCGAATCCCCCGAGTGGATTCCCGCCTGCTCGATGTGTTCCATGATGCCGCCGACGAACACCGCCTCCCCGTCGCTCGCACAATCGACGTCGACCTCCACCGCGTCGTCGAGGAACCGGTCGAGCAGCACCGGAGATTCGGGCGACACGTCCACGGCGTTGTGCATGTACCGCGCAAGGTCGCCCTCGTCATGGACGATTTTCATCGCCCTCCCGCCAAGGACGTAGGAGGGGCGCACGACAATCGGATAGCCGATTTCGGCCGCGTGCTCCACCGCGCTCTCGGGGGTGCGTGCGGTGCGGTTGGCGGGCTGGCGCAGGTTGCATGCTTCGAGCAGCCGCTGGAATCGTTCGCGATCTTCGGCCAGATCGATGCTGTCCGGACTGGTCCCGACGATGGGGACGCCATGCGCCTCCAGGGCGCGCGCAAGCTTGAGCGGGGTCTGCCCGCCGTACTGCACGATCACTCCCTCGGGCTGCTCGATGCGGATGATCTCGAGCACGTCCTCAAGGGTAAGCGGCTCGAAGTAGAGACGATCGGACGTGTCGTAGTCGGTCGACACGGTTTCCGGGTTGCAGTTGACCATGATGCTCTCGTACCCGGCCTCGCGCATCGCGATCGCGGCCTGCACGCAGCAATAGTCGAACTCGATGCCCTGCCCGATGCGGTTCGGCCCACCCCCGAGCACGATGATCTTCCGCTCGGCCGTCGGCTCGGCTTCGCACTCCTCCTCGTAGGTCGAGTACATGTATGCGGTGACGGCGCGAAACTCCGCCGCGCATGAATCGATCCGCTTGTAGACCGGGTGCAACCCGAGGCGGGTGCGATGCGCCCGAACCGCGTGCTCGTCGGTACCGAGCAGTGCCGCGATGCGCGCGTCGGAGAAGCCCTTGCGCTTGAGACCGCGCAGCGATTCGAGGTCGAGCCGATGGAGCGCATCGGGCCGATCGGGCCGATCGGGGTCGAGCGTCGCGAGGATACGCTCCTCGCGTACCAGATCCTCAATCTGGGCGATGAACCAGGGGTCCACGCGGCACAGGCGGTGCACCTCGTCTGCGTCCAGGCCGTGGCGCAACGCGTCGGCGAGGTATCGCAGCCGCTGTGGGCCGGGATCCCTCAGCTCGCGGCGGATGCGTTCGAGCGTCCGGCGAGCGTCGCCGCCGGGTACGACGATCTCGTCGAGCCCGGAGAGTCCCGTCTCGAGGCTGCGCAGCGCCTTTTGCAGCGATTCCTGAAACGTGCGGCCCACCGCCATCGCTTCACCGACGGATTTCATCTGGGTGGTCAGCCGGGAATCGGCCTGCGGAAACTTCTCGAAGTCGAACCGAGGAATCTTGGTGACGACATAGTCGATTGCAGGCTCGAACGATGCGGGCGTCGCCCGGCCGGTGATCTCGTTGTCGAGCTCGTCGAGGGTGTAGCCGACCGCGAGCTTCGCTGCGACCCGGGCGATGGGGAATCCCGTCGCCTTCGAAGCGAGCGCCGAGGATCGGGACACCCGCGGGTTCATCTCGATGACCACCATGCGCCCGTCGTCGGGGTCGACCGCGAACTGCACGTTCGATCCGCCCGTATCCACGCCGATCTCGCGCAACACCGCGATCGAGGCGTTGCGCATGCGCTGGTACTCCTTGTCGGTCAGGGTCTGCGCGGGTGCGACGGTGATCGAGTCGCCGGTATGGACGCCCATCGGATCGAGGTTCTCGATGGAGCACACGATGATGCAGTTGTCGCGCCGGTCGCGCACGACCTCCATCTCGAACTCCTTCCAGCCGAGCACCGACTCCTCGATCAGCACCTCGGTGGTCGGAGACGCCTCGAGACCGCGCTCGCAGATATCCACGAATTCCTCGCGGTTGTACGCGATGCCTCCGCCGGCCCCGCCGAGTGTGAACGAGGGGCGGATGATCGTGGGGAAGCCGACGTCTACCTGAGCCGCCATCGCCTGGTCGAGATTGCGGACCAGCGTGGCGCGCGGGCATTCGAGCCCGATCCGAGCCATCGCGGCGCGAAACCGCTCGCGGTCCTCGGCCTTGTCGATGGCGTCACGGCTCGCACCGATGAGCTCGACCCCGAACGCGTCCAGCACGCCCTCGCGCGCCAGGTCCAGCGCGCAGTTGAGCCCGGTCTGTCCGCCCATGGTCGGCAGCAGCGCGTCGGGACGTTCCTTCTCGATGATCCGGGCGACGACCTTCCAGTGCACCGGCTCGATGTACGTGGCGTCGGCGAGCCCCGGGTCGGTCATGATCGTGGCCGGGTTGGAGTTCACCAGCACCACCCGGAACCCTTCTTCGGACAGCGCCTTGCACGCCTGCACCCCGGAGTAGTCGAACTCGCACCCCTGCCCGATGACGATTGGTCCCGCTCCGATGATCAGGATCGTCTCGATGTCGTCGCGCTTCGGCACCGCTATGGTCTCCACCTCGGACCTGCGTTATCGGAAGTTGCATACACGCGGGAATTCACTGGCCCTGACCGAACACGAATGCAACCGCGGGTCAGTGCCCGATGTGACGAGCCGCCATCAGATCCACGAACCGGTCGAACAGAGGAACGGGGTCGTGCGGGCCCGGGCTCGCTTCCGGATGACCCTGGAAACCGAAGGCCGGGACGTCGGTGCGGCGCAGCCCCTGAATCGTATCGTCGAACAATGACCGATGAGTGACGACGAGGTTGTCGGGAAGGCTCGATTCGTCGACCGCGAACCCGTGGTTCTGGCTGGTGATGAGGATTCGGCTGGACTCGAGGTGGACCACCGGATGGTTCGCCCCGTGATGGCCGAACTTCATCTTCATCGTCCGCGCGCCGCTGGCGAGCGCCAGGAGCTGATGGCCGAGACAGATTCCGAAGACAGGCACGCTCCGGTCCAGAAGCTGCTTGATCGACTCGATGGCGTAGCCGCACGGCTCCGGATCGCCCGGACCGTTCGAGAGGAACACGCCATGCGGCGCCCGGGTGAGCACGTCGCGGGCCGACGTTCGTGCGGGCACCACCTCCACCCGGCAACCCCGGGACGAGAGCGTTCGCAGGATGTTGCGCTTGACGCCGAAGTCGTACGCGACGACCCGCCACGGCAGCGTGTCCGGATCGGGGCTGCTGAACCCCCGCTCCCCCGTCCACGGTCCGGCCGCCCATTCGTACGGCTGCCCGATGCTGACCGCGCATGCGAGGTCCATGCCCGCGAGCCCGGGAAAGGCACGGGCCTGCGCAACCGCCGCATCTGCATCGATGTCCGATCCTGCGACGATAGTGCCGGCCAGCGCGCCCTTCTCGCGCAGCAGCCGTGTCAGCCGGCGGGTGTCGACGCCCGCGATCCCGACGACGCCGTTGCGCTCGAGGCAGGCGGTCAGCGACGACTGCGATCGCCAGTTGCTCATCCGAACCGGAACGTCGCGCACCACGAGTCCGCTGGCGAAGACCTCGCGACTTTCGTCGTCCTCCGGGTTGGTCCCGACGTTTCCGACGTGGGGATACGTCAGCGCGACGATCTGCCGGCAATACGAGGGATCGGTCAGAATCTCCTGGTAACCGGTCATCGCGGTGTTGAAGACGACCTCGCCCGTCGAAGTGCCGTGGACACCGATCGAACGTCCACGGAACAGGCTGCCGTCTTCGAGTGCGAGCAGCGCCTCGACGCTCATGCCGACATCAGCGCAGGCCAAGGACATCCTGCATGTCGTAGAGGCCGGGCGGCCTCTGCACGACCCAGCGCGCGGCGCGGAGCGCCCCGGCGGCGAAGTTCGCCCGGCTCGCTGCACGGTGGGTCAGCTCGATCCGCTCCCCTTCGCCCCCGAACATCACGGTGTGTTCCCCGACGATGTCGCCGGCGCGGATCGTCTCGAATCCTATCGTCCGGCGATCGCGAATCCCGGTGTGGCCTTCCCGCCCATAGACCGCGCAGTCGGCGAGGTCACGGCCGAGCGCGCCGGCGATGATCTCGCCCATGCGCACCGCGGTGCCCGACGGTGCGTCGACCTTGTTGCGGTGATGCGCCTCGATGATCTCGATATCGACACTGTCGCCCAGTGCGCGCGCCGCGATGTCCAGCAGCTTGAAGCAGAGATTGACCCCTACGCTCATGTTGGGCGCATGCATGATGGCGATGTCGCGGGCGGCGTCCTCCAGCTTCGAACGCTGGTCCGCAGACAAACCGGTGGTCCCGATGACCAGCGCCCGGCGCCGCGACCGGCATGCCTCGGCGTGCTCGACGGTCGGCCCCGGCAGGGTGAAGTCGATGCAGACGTCGGAGACGTCGAGCGCACGGTCCAGCGAATCCTCGACGTTCACACCGATCTCGCCGACACCGGCCAGCGTCCCGGCATCCGCGCCGACGTGCGGGTCGTCCTCGCGCTCGACGGCGGCCGTGACCCTCATGCCGTCCTCGGCGTGGACCATCCGGACCAGCGTCCGTCCCATGCGGCCGGCGGCTCCGATGATCGCGACCGGCAGGCCATCCGCGCTCGGACCCGCGCTTGCGCTGTTCATGTTCTGAGTCCCTCGAAGAACTCCTTGACGGAGTCGAACCACGACGTCGCCCTCGGATCGTGCGTGCTCCCGCTGTCCCGCATCGATTCGTCGAGCTCGCCCAGCAGTTCCTTCTGGCGCTTGCTCAGATTGACCGGGGTCTCCACCGTTACCTTGCAGATGAGATCGCCGGGCCCGGCGCCGCGTGCCGACCGTACGCCCCTGGAGCGCAGCCTGAACAGCTTCCCGGTCTGCGTCTCGGCCGGCACCTTCAGGCTGACCCGCCCGTCGAGCGTCGGGACGTCGATCTCGCCGCCCAGGGCTGCCATGGTGAATCCGATCGGCACTTCGCAGTACAGATTGGTCCCGTCGCGCACGAAGATGGGATGGTCGCGCACCCGGACCTCGACGTAGAGGTCGCCGGGCGGTCCGCCCCGCTCTCCGGGTTGGCCTTCGCCGCCGACCCTGATGCGATCGCCGGTGTCGACCCCAGGCGGGATCTTGACCGACAGGGTCTTCTCCCGCCGCACCTTGCCCCGGCCGCGGCAGTCACCGCAAGGATCGGTGACGACGGAACCCGCCCCGTGACAGCGGGGACAGGTCTGCTGGATGGAAAAGAACCCCTGCTGAACGCGCACCTGCCCCTGGCCGGCACAGGTAGTACAGGTCGAGGGGGACGTGCCCGGGGTCGCACCGGTGCCGGAGCAGCTCTCGCAGGCACTTTCGGATGGGAAGCGGATGCGCGAGGTCGTTCCCGCCACCGCTTCCTCGAGTCCGAGCTCCAGCTCGTAGCGCAGATCGGCGCCGCGATAGACACGCTGCCCACCGCCGCCACCGCCGAAGATGTCGCCGAACACCTCGTCGAAGATGTCGCGAAACCCCGCGCCGCCCGAGAACCCCGCGCCGCTGGTGTCCACCCCGGCATGGCCGAACTGATCGTAGGCCGCCCGCTTCTGCTGGTCGGAGAGAATGTCGTAGGCTTCCTTCGCCTCCTTGAACTTCTCTTCCGCCCCGCCGTCGTCGGGATTCCGATCGGGATGAAACTTCATCGCCTGACGGCGATATGCCTTCTTGAGATCGGTGTCTCCGGCGTCGCGAGAAACGCCCAGCACGTCGTAGTAGTCCCGTTTCGCCATGCCTCACCGCTGCCCGCCGTCCAACGGATACCGAAGCGCCGGCTCACGCCTTGCACTCACGGCACCGAGTGTACCTTCCCGTTCCCGTGCATCCATCCACGGGAGCGGTCATCCATCGGCACCCGACGAACGGCGTCAGCCGGCCCGGCTCACCGAATCTGCCGGGTGGAGGCTTTCGCGTGCTGCCTTGAAGCGCGGCGGTTCGGCGGGACGGCATCCGCTCAGCGGCCGTCGTCCCGAACTTCCTCGAACTCGGCGTCCACCACGTCGTCCGCGTCCGCGGCGCCCGTGCCTGCACCGGCGCCCCCGCCCGCGGCAGGACCGTCGCCTCCATCCTGCGACTTCTGGTAGGCGCGTTCGGCAAGCTTTCCGGAGAGTTCGGTCAGAGTCTGCATCTTCGCTTCGATGTCGGCCTTGTCGTCGCCGGCAATCGCGGATTCCAGCGCCTTGACCGCCGCCTCGATCTCTCCCTTCTCTTGCTCGCCGACCTGCTCGCCAAGCTCGCCCATCGACTTGTTTGTCGCGTGGATCAGGCCGTCCGCCTGGTTTCTCACGTCCACCAGCTCGCGGAACTTGCGGTCCTCGTCCGCGTGCGCCTCGGCGTCCTTCACCATCTGCTCGATCTCGCCGTCCGACAGCCCCGACGACGCCCGGATCACGATCGACTGCTCCTTGCCCGTCGCCTTGTCCTTGGCCGAGACGTTGAGGATTCCGTTCGCGTCGATGTCGAAGGTCACCTCGACCTGCGGGACGCCGCGCGGCGCAGGTGGGATGTCGGCCAGGTCGAATCGGCCCAGCGACTTGTTGTCCGTCGACCGCTCGCGCTCGCCCTGAAGCACGTGCACGGTCACCGCGCGCTGGCCGTCCTCCGCCGTGGAGAACACCTGCGAATGCTTGGTGGGGATCGTCGTGTTCTTGTCGATGAGCTTCGTCAGCACCCCGCCGAGGGTCTCGATGCCGAGCGAGAGCGGCGTCACGTCGAGCAGCAGCACATCCTTCACGTCGCCCGACAGCACGCCGGCCTGAATCGCCGCTCCGACCGCTACCGCCTCGTCCGGATTCAAGTCCCGGCGGGGCTCCTTGCCGAAGATCGACTTCACCATCTCCGCCACCTTCGGCATCCGCGTCTGGCCGCCCACCAGG
This sequence comes from Gammaproteobacteria bacterium, assembly GCA_047514485.1. Lineage (GTDB taxonomy): Bacteria > Pseudomonadota > Gammaproteobacteria > HK1 > HK1 > HK1. The sequence continues at coordinate 20,076 of JAKZYK010000057.1, read as the reverse complement.
ATCACGTCGGAAATGTCCGAACCCGATACGCCGGCGTCCTTCATCGCCACCCGGCACGGCCCCATCGTGCACACGATCAGATCCTCGACCAGGGACTCCAGCTTCGCGCGCGTGAGCTTCATGTTCAGGTGCTTCGGACCGCTGGCGTCCGCCGTGATGTACGGCAGGTTGAGCTCGGTCTGCTGGCTCGACGACAGCTCGATCTTCGCCTTCTCGGCCGCCTCCTTGAGCCGCTGAAGGGCCAACGGATCGTTGTGGAGGTCGATCCCGGATTCCTTTTTGAACTCGTCGGAGAGGTACTCGATGATGCGCAGATCGAAGTCCTCTCCGCCGAGGAACGTGTCGCCGTTCGTCGACAGCACCTCGAACTGGTGCTCACCGTCGATCTCCGCGATCTCGATGATCGAGATGTCGAAGGTCCCTCCCCCGAGGTCGTAGACCGCGATCTTCGAATCGCCGCGACGCTTGTCCATCCCGTATGCGAGCGCCGCTGCGGTCGGCTCGTTGATGATCCGCTTTACATCGAGGCCCGCGATCCTTCCGGCATCCTTCGTCGCCTGGCGCTGCGAGTCGTTGAAGTACGCCGGCACGGTGATGACCGCCTCCTTCACTTCCTCGTTGAGGTAGTCCTCCGCCGTCTTCTTCATCTTCTGCAGCACCCGCGCGGAGACCTCCGGCGGCGCCATGCGCTTGTCTTTCGCCTCGATCCACGCGTCGCCGTTGTCCGCCCCGACGATCCGGTACGGCACCATGCCCGCGTCGCGCTGGACCACTTCGTCCTTGAACCGGCGGCCGATGAGCCGCTTGATCGCGAACAGGGTGTTCGTCGGGTTGGTCACCGCCTGGCGTTTTGCCGACTGCCCCACCAGCACTTCGTCGTCCTGTGTGAACGCCACGACGGACGGCGTCGTTCGATCGCCCTCGCTGTTCTCGAGGACTCTCGCCGAGTCGCCTTCCATGACCGCCACGCACGAGTTCGTCGTGCCCAGGTCGATACCGATGATCTTGCCCATCTCAGGTGCCTCCGGTGCTGCCCGTACGAGTAATGTATTGAGCTCGCGGTACGCGAGCGGCAGTTCAAAATGCCGGCGCGGTGGTCGCCGACTCTCGATCGGACGAGATATTGGGTCCGCTGCCGGTCTTTCAACCCCGGCCGTGCCTACTTCGCGACGATGACCATCGCCGGACGCACGAGACGCTCGTTGAGCAGGTAGCCCTTCTGCACGACGGTGAGCACCGTGCCCGGCTCGGCGGTGTCGCTCTCCTGCATGGTCATCGCCTGGTGGAATTCGGGATTGAAGGGCTCGCCGGCCGGATCCACGGCCCTGACCCCGAACTTCTCCATCGCCTGCTCGAGCATGCGCAGGGTCAGCTCGGCGCCCTCCGCGATACTTTCGGCGCTCGCTCCCTTCTCGGTCGAGGCCGCGAGCCCGAGCTCGAGGCTGTCCTTGACCGGGAGCAGCTCGGAGACGAACCGCTCGAGGGCGAACTTGTGGGCGTTCTGCAGGTCGCGCTCCACGCGCCGACGCACGTTCTCGAGCTCGGCCTGGGCACGCAGCGCCCGATCCAGATTCTCCTGCGCCGCACGCCGTGCCTCGGCCAGCTCATCCTCGAGGCTCCCGGCTGGTGTCTCGGGTTGCTCGGGCCAGGCTTGCGGGTCGCCCGTCGCCTCAGCCTCCCGGGTAGCGGCCTCGTCGCCCGTCGTTTCGGCCTCCCGGACGGCGGTCTCGTCGCCCGTCGTCCCGGCCTCCCGGACGGCGGTCTCGTCGCTCGTCGTTCCGGCCCCCCGGACGGCGGTCTCGTCGCCCGTCGCCTCGGCCGCTCCCTCCTCCTCGCGCCCCTCTTTCGCCATCCCTCTCTCCCATTCGGTCCTGCCCGTGGCCATCGCCGCGGCGTGCTCGCAAATAGCCGCTCGACCGGGTACGCCCGGTGCGCCATACGGCTAGCGGCGAGCGGGAATATTGGGAGTCAGTGGTGCTGATTCAAGGCGGCGCCGAGCAGGCGCGCGGTGACGTCGACGATGGGGATCACACGGTCATAGGCCATACGGGTCGGGCCGATGACCCCCAGCACCCCCAGCACCTCGCCTTCGCGCTCGTACGGTGCGGTGATGACGCTGCAGCCGTCGAGCACCTCGAAGCCGGATTCTTCCCCGATGAAAATCTGGAGGCCGTCCGCGCGCAGGCACTGATCGAGGATGTGGAGCAGTTCCGTCTTCTCGCGAAACGCCTCGAACAGATGCCGGAGCTTCTCCATGTCGGCGAGCTCTCCGTACTCCATGAGATTCGTCTGTCCGGAGACGAGGAGCGCCTCTTCACCGCCGGGGTCCCTCACGAACGCCTTGTCCGCCATTTCGACTGCCGTGAGCATCAGCTCGTTGAGGCTCGAACGGTGTTCCTTGAGTTCCGCGAGCAACGATGCGCGCACGTCCAGCAGATCCTTGCCCGCGCACACTTCATTCAGATAGTTGCCGACCTGCTGCAGCACCGCCTTTGAATATGGCCGGCCGAGGTGGATGACTCGATTCTGGACATCGGAGCGGTTGACGACGAGGATGACCAGCACGCGTTCCGGCGAGAGCGCGAGGAACTCGACGTGACGCAGGATCAGCCGCTCCTGCTTCGGCAGCGTCACGACCCCGGCCATGTGAGTCACATCTGAGATGAGCGACGTCGCAGCGTCCATCAGCGGCTCGCGCTCACCCTTGATCTCGAGCTGCGACCGCAGGTGCTCGAGCTCGTTGTGGTTGACCGGCGCGACTTTGAGCAGGCTGTCGACGAAGAACCGATACCCCTGGACGGTGGGAATGCGGCCGGCGGAGATATGCGGCGAACGCAGCAGGCCGAGGTCCTCCAGATCCGCCATGACGTTGCGCACCGTCGCGGGGCTCAGGTCGAGCCCTGAATCGCGAGACAGGGTACGAGAGCCGACCGGTTGACCGCTGCCGATGTAACGCTGTACGAGTACCCGGAAGAGATGTTGGGCGCGCTCGCTCAGCATGCCCTCCGGTGTCGAGGATCCCGTGTCTCGAAGCACGGATGGCCGGCCGTGGGGAGACTTGGCCTGCATCTCTTACCCGCTCACGACCGGAGGCGGAACCGGAGACGGCGGGCGATCCGGGCCGTCTGCCTGAAGGGCAGGCCCTGCGTGGACGGCGAGCCCGTCTTCCTCCGGCTCGCGTCCTGATTCGCATTTGCCTCGGAGAGCTACCGCCATCTCCACGTCCTCGCTTCGCGAACCGATGAGGCCGGCAGGCTAGCATCCGGCCCGTGGCAGTGCAAAACGCAAACGCCGCCTGCTCGCGCCCGCCGGAGCGCTCATGATACTGTCTCCGATGTCGTCACCAACCCCCCCTCGGCCCGGCGTCGCCACCGAGCACGCGCAGACCCTGAATCGCCCAATGTTCCGAACCATCGGCCTCATCGCGAAGCACGGCGATCCGCGGGTGGGTGAGACGCTGGGCCGGCTGATCGGCATGTTGCGCGCCCGCGGGTTGGCCGTCGTGCTCGACGAGCAGAGCTGCAGCGCATATCCCGGCCGCGGCTTACCTACCGTGGCACGTGAGGCGCTCGGACAGCGATGCGACCTCGTTGTAGTGGTCGCCGGTGACGGGACGTTCCTGAGCGCGGCCCGCTCCCTGGTCGATCAGGAGGTGCCGCTGCTCGGCGTGAACCTCGGCCGCCTCGGCTTCCTCGCGGACATCATGCCGGACGAGATGTCGGTCCGGCTGAACGAGATCCTCGACGGCGACTTCATCGAGGAACGGCGCTTCCTGCTCGACGTGGCCGTCGAACGGGGCGCCGAACGCGTCTTCTCGGAATCCGCTCTGAACGAAGCGGTCACCCACAAGAGCAGCATGGCTCGGCTCGTGGAGTTCGAGACGTACATCGACGGTCACCTCGTGAACAGCCAGCGATCGGACGGGTTGATCGTCGCGACGCCGACCGGGTCGACCGCGTACGCACTGTCCGGAGGAGGACCCATCCTGCACCCGTCGCTCGATGCGATCGTGCTGGTTCCAATCTGCCCGCATACGCTGTCGAGCCGTCCGGTCGTGGTCGGTGGCGGGAGCGTCGTCGAAGTCGTGCTCGGAGACGATGCCGAGACCAGCGTGCAGCTCTCATGCGACGGCCAGACGACGGTGGAACTCGCGGCCGGCGACCGCATCTCGATCCGCAAGCGCCATCCCGACCTACATCTCATTCACCCCGCCGGTCACGAATACTACGCGACACTGAGAGCGAAGCTGCACTGGGGGAAGGGACTCTAAGAGACGGCGTTCGGCATGCTCTCGCACCTGACGATCCGATCCCTCGCGGTCATCGACAATCTCGAGCTCGACTGCTCACCGGGGATGACCGCGCTCACCGGCGAGACGGGCGCGGGGAAGTCCATCGTCGTCGACGCGCTGGGGTTGCTTCTCGGCGCGCGGGCCAACGCGGACATGATCCGCGCCGGGGCCGAGCGGGCCGAGGTCTGCGGCGTGTTCGAAACGGAACCGAACGCATCGGCCCGGGCGTGGCTCGCCGATCGCGAGCTCGACGACGGCTCGGGCGAGTGCATCGTGCGGCGGGTAATCGGCCCCGGGAGCCGATCGCGCGCGTTCGTCAACGATCGTCCGATGCCCGCGCACCTGCTGCGCGATCTCGGTGAGCACCTCGTCGACATCCACGGCCAGCACGCGCATCACCTGCTGCTCAACCAGGATCGCCAGCGGCTCCTCGTCGACGACTTCGGCGATCATCACGCGCTGCTCGAGCAAGTCGCGGAGACGGCCGAGCGGTGGCGGGCGCTCCGGCGTGAGCTCGACGGGATCATCGCGGACGGCGAGGACCGTGCGTCCCGGCTCGACCTCCTTCGCTTCCAGCTCGATGAGCTCGACGGGTTGGGGCTCGACACCGATGAACCCGAGCGACTCGCGGCCGACCAGCGCCGGCTCGCGAACGCGGAGACGATCCTCGACGGCTGCCGCCGGGCTCTCGATCGGCTCGACGGCGATCACGCCCAATCGGCGGCGAGCGCATTCGCCGGCGCCCGCCGTGACCTCGAAGTGGTGGCGCGTCACGACCCGCGCGCCAACGAAGTCCTGGATCTGATCGAAGCCGCGGCGATCAACGCAGCCGAGGCGAGCGCCTCGCTCCGCACCGTGACGGAGGCGCTCGACCTCGACCCCGAGCGGCTCTTCGAGGTGGAGCGCCGCCTCGGGGCCATTCACGATCTCGCCCGCAAGCACCGCGTCTCACCAAGGGAGCTACCCGCGCAGACCGAGCAATTGCGCGAGCGGGTCGCCTTGCTCGCATCGAGCGAACAGCGAACCCTCGAGATCGAGCAGGGGGTAGCGAGCGCAGAGGAAGTGCACCGCACCCTGTGCGCTCGGCTCACGACGCTGCGCCGAAAAGCCGCCGGCCGGTTCGCGCAACAGGTCACGGAGAATATGCGAGAGCTGGGCATGCCCGCAGCGAGCTTCGCGGTCGACGTCCGGGCGGCGGACACCACCCTCCTCTCGCGAAGCGGTGCGGACCGGGTGGAGTTCATCGTGAGCGCGGGTCCCGGCCAGCCCGCACGCCCTCTCTCGAAGGTCGCATCGGGGGGTGAGCTGTCTCGAATCTCCCTCGCGATCCAGGTATCGAGCGTGCACGGATCGGCGGTGCCCACGCTCGTCTTCGACGAGGCCGACGTCGGTATCGGGGGCCGGGTGGCGGAGATCGTCGGCCGGCAGTTGCGCGCGCTGGGGGAGTCGCATCAGATATTATGTGTGACTCACCTTGCCCAGGTCGCTTCCCGGGCTCACCATCATGCCGTCGTCCGGAAGTCTCTCGGACGCGACGGGACTCCCGGTGTCGGCGTAGCGCCGGTGTGCGGCGAGGGCCGGATCGAGGAGATCGCCCGGATGCTCGGGGGAGAGAGGATCACGTCGAAGACGATCGCCCATGCGAGGGAGATGCTCGATGGACCATGACGAAAACACCGCCTCGCGATCGAGGCGGCTCTCACCGAAGGCCGCCGCGCTCGGGCTGATGATCACGGCCGGGGTCAACGGCGGATGCGAGATGCCTGCAATGCCGGAGCTTCCCGGAATACCGGGCGTCTATCGCATCGACATCCAGCAGGGCAACATCGTCGATCAGGAGGTGCTGGACCAACTCGAAATCGGGATGGAGCGGCGCAAGGTGCGTTTCATCCTGGGGACGCCGCTTCTTGTCGATCCGTTCAATCAGGATCGATGGGACTACGTCTACATGCTCCGCCCGGGCTCCGGACCGGAGGTGACGCAGCGTGTATCCGTGTATTTCGCCGGCGATCGGCTTGCCCGCATCGATGGCCATCTCCAGCCAGGGGGGGTGCCGGGGGCGGCGGAGCGTACCCAGACTCTGGTCAAGGTACCGAAACGCCGAGCTCGTGAGGGGATCCTGGACAAGCTCACCCCGGACTTCCTCAAACGGGACGACGAGCCGGCGAGCGCTGCCGCCGCAGGCGGCGCGCAGCCGCCTGCGGAGTAGGCTACGGAAGCTTCAACCACCGTCCCGTCCGGTGCGGATCAGGGACTCACGGCGGAAACCGCGGCGGATCAGCCTCGCGCCGCGTCCGGCCGTTCGCCGCCCGAGCGGCGTGCACGCGAGCGGCGTGCTTCTTTCGGATCGATCTCGAGGGGACGCAACACTTCGATACGGTCGCCCTCCGACACCGTGTCGACCGGCTCGACGCGGCGACCGAACACCGCATATCCGAGCGGGGCGTGACGCAGCCCCGGCACCAGATGGAACAGACCCGAGCGCTCGACGCAGTCGAGCACGGAGCAGCCGTGGCGCACGTCGAAGCCGATCAGAACCTCGCGGGTCGGTTCGGCGTAGGCCACCTCGATGCGCATCTTCTCAGCGCGAGCCGTACACCTGATGGGCACGCCGGCAGAATGCGTCCACCATGGTTCTCGCAATCTCCTCGAACAGTGGCGCCAGCACCCGCGCGAGCACTCGATTCGATACCTCGAACCGCATCTCGAACCCTACTTTGCAGCTTCGTGCCGCCGTCTCATCGAACGACCAATAGCCGTCGAGATGGGAGAACGGTCCATCGACCAGCTCGATTTCGATACGCTCCGAATCCACCATCCGGTTGCGGGTCGTGAACGATTTCCTGAAGGGTCCGCGTGCGATTTCGAGGCTCGCGGTCACCACCGTCGGGGTGCGGGCATGCACCGTCGCGGATCGGCACCAGGGAAGAAATCGCGGGTAGCGCTCGATGTCGGCGACGAGGCTGAACATGTCCGGCGCAGGGAACGGGACATCGGCGGAACGGAGAATTCGCGGCATCTTCGATTTCGATGGAGTGTCTCGTGTCGTGCCCGGGTCGACATCATGCATGGCGGTCAACGGCTCCGAATCCCGCTCTGCCGGCGCCCGGAGCCGCCCTCCTCCTCCGCCATGGGAGGGACGGAGAAGAAGGAGGGGAGAAGGAGCGCGGTCGAAGCCTCCGCACGACGGCGCGTTCTCGCCAGCCTTGCCCGGCAGAGTAGCATACGCGGCTCTTGCCCTTGATCGCGGCCCTGGATCGTGGCCCTTGACCGCTGCGCACCCTCGCCCCGCGCAACACCGGCGACGCCACGGGTAACATACGCGGTCCTTCCCCCCCTCAGCCCTCGGACAATGGCCAGAAAGAAAAGCCCGCCGTCGAACGCCATCGCCCGGAATCGCAAGGCGCGGCACGACTACGCGATAGAGGACACGTTCGAGGCGGGGATCGCGCTCGAGGGCTGGGAGGTGAAGAGCCTCCGTGACGGGCGCCTCCAGCTTCGCGACAGCTTCGCCGCGGTCCGAAACGGTGAGCTCTGGCTCCTCGGAGCGCACATCACCCCGCTCGACACCGTCTCGACCCACGTCACCGCGAAGCCGGTGCGCGACCGGAAGCTGTTGATGAAACGCGACGAGATCACCCGGCTCATCGGCGCCGTCGAGCGGCGCGGCTACACCCTGATCGCCCTGGACATGCATTGGACGCGGGGCCGCGCGAAGGTCCTTCTCGCGACGGCCCGCGGCAAGAAACAGCACGACAAGCGTGCAGCGGACAAGGATCGTGACTGGGAGCGCGAGCGTGCGAGACTACTGCGCGCTCGCTGAACGGTCGAGCACGAATCCGCTCCGCTCGCCAGCCGGCACCCGCCGGGAATCGAGTGCATCGGTGATGGACAGGTGAATCACGCTTGCGCACAGTTGTCGAGGTTCTTCGAGCGGCGGTCTTGCGAACGCGCACGAGCGCTGGGCTGATGAGTGACCGGCGCATACGGATCGAGGAGCAGCGTCCCCACAAGGCGGCCGCGCCGCTTGTTGCCCCGCGCGATGCGCATGCGCCTCTGCCGTGCATTCGCGACGCCGTTGCCGCGGCGCAGTCGAGCCTCGAGGAACGTTTTCGTCAAAGCGAGCCGGTAACCGCCCTCGTCGAGGCCCGATCGCGGTTCGTCGACGACGTCCTCACGCTCGCCTGGTGCCGGTTCGGACTCGACGATCACACCCGCCGTGCGCTCGTCGCGGCCGGAGGCTACGGCCGTGGCGAGCTGCACCCGGGCTCCGACATCGATCTGCTCATCCTCACTCACAGGGCGATGCACGGTGGTGAGAGTGAGAAGGTCAAGGGCTTCCTCGCGTTCCTGTGGGACATCGGGCTGGCGGTCGGAAACAGCGTCCGGACCGTACGTGAATGCGTGAACGAGGCAAGGCGCGACGTCACGGTGGCGACCAATCTCATGGAAGGCCGGCTCGTGTGCGGTTCCGCGAGCCTGCTCGCACGGATGCACGAGCGAACGGGACCGAGGCGGATTTGGTCGAGCCGGAGGTTCTTCGAAGCCAAGGTGATCGAGCAGCGCGCACGCCATCACAAATTCGACGACACCGGCTACAACCTCGAGCCGAACGTCAAGGAGGGTCCGGGCGGCCTGCGCGACATCCAGACGATCGCTTGGGTCGCCAGGCGGCATTTCGGGGCAGAGACGCTCGGCGGGCTCGTCGATCACGGATTTCTCACCGCCGAAGAGCTCGGCGCCCTTGAAGACGGCCGGCGGTTCCTGTGGCGGGTGCGGTTCGCCCTGCACGTCCTGACCCGGCGCGCCGAAGACCGGCTCCTGTTCGATCACCAACGACTCTTGGCAGGAGTGCTGGGGTTCGAGGACGACGGCGACCGGCTCGGGGTCGAGCGCCTGATGAAGCGCTATTACCGCGAGGTGATGGAGCTGTCGCGTTTGAACGAGATGCTGCTCGAGCACTTCGAGGAAGCGATTCTCCACGTTCGCCGCCGCGATCGCATCAAGCCGCTCAACCGGCGCTTTCAAGCCGTCAACGGCTACGTGGAGGTCACCCGCAAGGACGTCTTCCGCCGCTATCCGTTCGCCCTGCTGGAGGTGTTTCTGCTGTTGCAGCAGCATCCCGATCTCGAGGGAGTGCGGGCGTCGACGATCCGTCTCATCCGCGCGAATCGGCACCGGATCGATGACCGGTTCCGGGCCGACATCCGCGCCCGTAGCCTCTTCCTGGAGATCCTGCGCCAGCCGAGGGGCATCAACCACGAGCTGCGCCGGATGCACCGCTACGGAATCCTCGGTGCCTATCTCCCCGTCTTCGACCAGGTGGCGGGTCAGATGCAGTACGACCTGTTCCATGTCTACACCGTCGACGAGCACAGCCTGTTCGTGGTCCGCAACCTGAGAATGTTCGCCGACCCCGCGCGTTACCACGAATTCCCCCACTGCGCGGACATCTTTGCGCGTCTGCCCAAGCCGGAGCTCATCTACGTGGCGGGGCTCTTCCACGACATCGCCAAGGGCCGCAACGGCGACCACTCCGAGCTCGGCTCCGATCTGGTCCGCGAGTTCTGCACCCTGCACGGCTTCAGCGAATACGACAGCAGGCTCGTCGCGTGGCTGGTTCGACATCACCTGTTGATGTCGATCACGGCCCAGCGCCGGGACATCAGCGATCCCGTGGTGGTGTCCGAGTTCGCCGCGACGGCCGGCGATCACGTCCACCTCGACTACCTCTACCTTCTCACCATCGCGGATATCCGCGGCACGAATCCCGGGCTGTGGAACGACTGGAAGGACGCCCTGTTGCACGATCTGTACCGATCGACGGTGCGCGCGTTGATTCGAGGACTCGATAATCCGATCGAGCGGGCCGAGCTTGCGCGCGAGACCCGGGACGAAGCCGGCCGTCTCGTGGCAGAGGTCGGAATCGATACGGAGCGGGCCGCGGCGCTGTGGGACAATTTCGGAGACGGCTACTTCCTGCGCCACTCCGCGGACGAGATCCTCTGGCACACCTCGAACGTCCTTGGCGCGACCGCCGCCGACATCCCCCTCGTCCTCGTCCGCGACGGGCGCGGAGGCACCGAGATCTTCGTCTACGCGCCGGATCGGAAGTTCCTGTTCGCGGCCAGCGCCTCGATTCTGGGGCGGCTGGGGCTCACAGTGCTCGATTCGAGGATCATGACCGGGAATCACGGCATGACCCTCGATTCGTACGTCGTCGAAGATGTCGCGGCGTCGCCCGCGAGCGGCCCCCGCCATGAGGAGATCCGCACCGCCCTGCGACTCGGACTGCGCAAGCCGGCCGACGTACCGAGATCCGTGCGCCGGCTCGCTAAGCGCCAGCTCAAGCACTTCACGATTCCGGTGGAGGTCAACTTCACGCGCGATGCATCGAACCGGCATACCGTCATGGAGGTCATCGCCGCGGATCGGCCAGGGCTTCTCGCGCGCGTCGGCTGGGCGCTGGCCGACGCCCGGGTTCGCATCCGGCACGCGAAAATCGCGACCTTCGGAGAGCGCGCCGAAGACGTCTTCTACGTCACCGACGCCCATGACCGGCCGCTGGCCGACGCCCGTCTCGGCGAGGTGTACCGCAGCGTCCGCGCGGCGCTCGACCCGTGAGGCCTACTCCGCTCATGCCTCTGAATACCCGATCGCCAACCGCGCGGCGCGGCGGCATCGCTCGTGCGTTCTTTGCGCCTGAGTACGAACGCCGGGATCACGTCCTGCGCAGCCGCCGCTCAGCCGCCGGTGACCGGCGGAAAGAATGCGACCTCGTCGCCGGACCGGACCGATGCTCCGACATGCGTGTACTCGCGATTCACGGCCACGAGCACATTGTCGGGGATCGGCCGGCCCCCGGTTGCGAGGCGCCACGCGTCCCCGGCGGTTCCTGCGTGGGCGGCGTCAACCTCGACCTCCCGGCAGTCCATCGATTCGCGCAGGCTCGCGAAGAACCTGACCGTTATCGTCATCTGCGACCCGCCGTCGAATGGTTCCAGACTGGTATTATCGCCGCTTGGCAGGGAGCAGACACTACCACCCACCGTTTACCGATGGATACGAGCAGCAGGCGAACACCGGCGGCGAGCCTGGCCGCGCCACCGGCCAGGAGCTTGCCCGGCACATCCCGCACCCGATGAGCGATACGCTGACCCATTTCGATGCGCAAGGCCACGCCCGGATGGTGGACGTCGCAGCGAAGCCCGCCACCCATCGCATCGCGGTCGCGCGGGGCGGCATCCGCATGCAGGCCGACACCCTGCGGCTCATCGTCTCCGGGGGCCATCGCAAGGGCGACGTCATCGGGGTAGCGCGGCTCGCGGGAATCATGGCCGCGAAACGGACCTCCGACCTCGTGCCCCTGTGCCATCCGATCGTCCTGACCAGGGTCGAAGTCGAGCTGTGGCCGGACGAGTCGCGCGACAGCGTGGAGTGCCGCGCGCGCGTCGAGACGATCGGCCCGACCGGGGTCGAGATGGAGGCGCTCACCGCGACCCAGGTGGCTCTGCTCACGGTCTACGACATGTGCAAGGCGGTGGATCGGGGGATGACCATCGAGTCGGTCCGCCTCGTCGAGAAACGCGGCGGCAAGTCCGGCGACTGGACCCGCCCCGGCGCCTGAGCCCAATTCCACCGCGGCCGCCGCCGGCAACGCAACGACCGGCGGCGGACTTGCGAGGCAGAGACCCCGTTGGCTCGGGATGCGGGTGATAGACTACCTCTCTTCCCCCCCAAGAGCGCTCGCCATGCCAGCCGCTTCCTCCTCCATCGAGCAGCGCATCTCTACGCTCGAGGCACATCTGGAGCAGGAGAACCCCCTGCTCCTCGACATCGTGAAGAGCTTTCGCGAGCTCGACAAGGTGGCGTACCGGCTCGGAGTCCTCTCGCGCGAGGAATCGTTCACGACCCAGGTCCCGTGGTGGCCGCTGGTTGCCGTGCTCGGCACCTTCTCATCGGGGAAATCCTCCTTTATCAACTACTTCTTGCAGACTCGGCTCCAAGCGTCCGGGAACCAGGCCGTTGACGACAAGTTCACGGTGATCTGCTTCGGCACCGACGATACGCCGCGCACCCTGCCAGGGCTTGCGCTCGACGCCGACCCGCGTTTCCCGTTCTACCAGGTCAGCCGCGACATCGAGAATGTGGCCACCGGCGAAGGGCGCCGGATCGACGCCTATCTCCAGCTCAAGACCTGCCGGAGCGAGGCGCTGCGAGGCAAGATCTTCATCGATTCACCGGGATTCGACGCCGATGCGCAGCGCACCGCGACCTTGCGCATCACCGACCACATCATCGATCTGTCCGACTTGGTGCTGGTGTTCTTCGACGCGCGGCATCCTGAGCCGGGGGCGATGCAGGACACACTGCGTCATCTCGTAGGGAACACCATCCACCGGCCGGATTCGAACAAGTTTCTCTACATACTCAACCAGATCGACAACGCGGCGCGCGAGGACAACCCCGAAGACGTCTTCGCGGCATGGCAGCGTGCGCTCGCTCAGGCCGGCCTCACCGCCGGCCGGTTCTACAGCATCTACAACCCCGACGCCGCGATGCCCATCGACGATCCGAAGCTCCGGCACCGCTTCGAAGCCAAACGCGAGGAGGACATCACCGAGATCTACGAGCGCATCCATCAAGTCGAGATCGAACGCGTCTATCGCGTCATCGGCGTGCTCGAGAAGACCGCGAAGGCGATCGAGCATCGAGTCGTGCCGGCGGTCGCGTCGGCAAAGGCGTCGTGGAAGCGGGTGGTGCTCTGGCTCGACGCGGTGATCATCGCCGCGCTCGTCCTCGCGTTCGCGGCATGGACCATCTCGGCGGGATACTGGACAGGGTTTCAATTCTCCGCGCCGTGGTTCGACTCCATCGTCTCGACGCCCTGGCTCATGGCTCTTGCGGCCGTGCTCGTAGCGGCCGGCGGCGGTTACCTGCACTACCTCATGCGCAAGCTCTCGGCCCGGTTCATCGCACGCCGCATCGCTCGCGACCCGGGTCTCGAAGACGCGCGGACGTGGGTCGCCCGGGCCTTCAGCCACAACACGAACGCGTGGCGGACGATCATGACCCGTTCGCCGGCCGGCTGGAGCCGGGGTGCGCGCCGGCGCATCGCGCAGGTAGCCGCGGATGCGGACCGGTTCGTGCAGCGCCTCAACGATCGCTTCACCGATCCATCCGGAGGCGCGAACGTAGCCGCCGACTCGGGCGAGGACCCGTTCGACCTCATCGATTCGGAGCCGGACACCGAAGACTCTCGGGCCGCTCCGCTGCCGGTGGCGGCCGATGCGGAGCGTACCTGAGCGCCATGCGCACTCGATCCGGGTCAATGCAACTTGAATCCGATCGGAATCTGTATACTAGTCAGCAGAGTACGCACGACAGGTGAGACCGGTGATGAACTTCGAGCGCGCACGCTTCAACATGGTCGAGCAGCAGATCCGGCCATGGGAGGTGCTCGATCGAGCCGTGCTGGACCTGATGGAACGGGCTCCCCGCGACGCGTTCGTGCCGAGCGAGTACCGCCGCCTCGCCTACGCCGACACCGCCGTTCCCATCGGGGACGGGGAAGTGATGCTGCCTCCCAGGGTCGAGGGCCGGCTCCTTCAGGCATTGAGGATCGAGCCCGAGGAACGGGTGCTCGAGATTGGCTCCGGAAGCGGATTTCTCACCTATCTGCTCGCCCAGTGCGCTGCCCACGTAACCGGAATCGAGCGCAAGCCCATGCTTGCGGAGCGAGGCCGGGCGAACCTCGCCACCCATGGAGTCGGAAACGCAACCGTGGAGGTCGGCGACGGCTGTCGTGGTTGGGAGCCGGGCGCACCCTACGACGTGATCGCGGTCGGCGGCTCGGTGCCGGTGCCGGAGCCGTGGTTCGAGAAGCAGCTCACGATCGGCGGCCGCCTCTTCATCGTCACCGGGACCGCCCCGGCGATGGAAGCGATGCTCGTGCAACGCACGGGAGAACGCGAATGGGTCCGAGAGAGCTTGTTCGAAACGGTGTTGCCGCCGCTCGCGGGAGCCGAAGCGCCGAGACGGTTCGTTCTGTGAGCACTCCGTGCGTGACCGGACGCATGGCGAGGGCGCTCGGCGCCGGTGCGTTTCTGATGGCGATGTCCGCGCCCGCGACCGCCGAGAACCTCCTCCAGGTCTTCGAGCTCGCGCAGGCGAGCGATCCCGAATACCTCGCCACCGGCGCGGAGAATCGCGCCGCCCAGGAGATCAGGCCGCAGGCGCTGGCAGGACTCCTGCCGAACGTCAACGTGTCGGCCGACGCGGCATGGAACGAGAGGCGACGGTCCGACGATTACCGATCCCACAACATCATCCTCAACATCGCGCAACCGATCTATCGCCGTGACCGCCGGATTGCGATCGATCAAGCCGGCAGCCGCATCGCGCGAGCCGATGCACTCTACGCTGCCGCGCGCCAGGATCTCATGGTGCGCGTCGCCGAGCGGTATTTCCGGGTGCTGGAGGCGGAAGACGAGCTCAGCTTCGCGCAGGCGACCCTGGAGGCATTCGAGCAGCAGCTCAAGCAGAGCCGGCAGCGGTTCGAGGTCGGACTCATTGCGATCACCGACGTCGAAGAGGCCAAGGCGGGATTCGATCTCGCGAGAGCCCAGCTCATCGCCGCGGAGAATGCGCTCGATACCGCCCGCGAGGCGCTGCGCGAGACGAGCGGCGAGTACCAGGAGAGGCTGGCGCCGCTCGGAGATATGCCGATGGTGACCCCCAAGCCGGCGGACATCGACAAGTGGACGGAAGTCGCGCTCAGTCAGAACCTGCGCATGCTCGCGGCGGGGCATCAAACGGAGACGGCCCGCCGAGAGATCGAGCGAGTCCAGGCCGGCAACTCCCCCACCCTCGACGCCATCGGTTCATATGGACTGAATGACAGTACATCCAGAGACGGCGATACCAGGAACGCGAGCATCGGCCTGCGGCTGAACATGCCCCTCTATACCGGTGGATCCGTCCTCTCGCGGACCCGCGAGAGCCGGCACCGCTATCAGCAGGCTCTCGATGTGCTCGAACGCGAGCGGCGCCGCGCGCAACGCGAGACGCGGGACGCATACCTTGGTGTCAACTCGGGCATTTCCCGAGTGATTGCGCTCGAGCAGGCGGTCCGATCGAGCGAGACGGCCGCGGAGGCAATCGAGGCGGGATTTCAGGTCGGGACCCGGACATCGGTGGACGTGCTCGACGCTCAGCGCGACCTGTTTCGCGCGCGCCGTGACCGCGCCGAGGCGCGGTACAGCTACGTCCTCGACGTGCTCCGCCTGAAACGCGCGGCCGGCGTCCTCTCCGAAGACGATCTGCGCCAGATCTCGATCTGGCTCGGCTGAACATCTGCCCGTACTGCGATACCGCCAATCGTTACACCGTCCTCTCATCCGCTTCACACCCCGCCTTTTGAAACGCGCGGCGTAAAGTCCAAGGCCCCAAGCGGGACATCTACCGTTTCCGGAGGCGAACCCTCCAGGTGAGGTGCAGGCACCTCGGAGCTTCGGGCTATGCGACCTGCGCGCCGTTCTCAACCGGGAACGTCGGCTCGAGCAGCACGACACCGCGGGTCTCGGACACCGCTCCCAGGATCAGCACCTCCGATTTGACCCCCGCGATACGCTTTGGCGGGAAGTTCGCGACCGCGACGATCTGCTTTCCTCTCAACGTGTCGGGGGTGTAGTTCCCGGTGAGCTGGGCGGAGCTCGTCTTGCGTCCGTGCGGTCCGAAGTCGATGTCGATGACGAACGCAGGGACGCGCGCCTTCGCGTTGGCCCGGACATCGACGATCGTGCCGGTGATGATCTGCACCTTCAGAAAGTCGTCGAACGAGATCTCCTCCGATCGGACCGCGTCGCCGCTCATTCCTTCGCCCTCCTCTTGCCCGTTTGGCGCTCTGCCCTGCCCTGCGCCGCCACCGACTCCACGGCGCGGCGGATCTCGTCCGGATCGCCGAGGTACTCGTGGGAGATTGCGTTCAAGTGGTCGTCCAGGCGGTACACGAGCGGAATTCCGGTGGGGATGTTCAAGCCGACGACGTCCTCGTCGGACATGCCGTCGAGGTGCTTGACCAACGCCCGCAGCGAATTCCCGTGCGCTGCGATCAGCATCCTCTTCCCGGCCTTGAGCTCTGGCACGAGCCGCTTGTGCCAGAATGGGAGAAACCTCTCGACGGTATCGCGCAGACACTCCGTCAAGGGCAGCTCATCGTCGGTCAGCGCGGCGTAGCGCGGGTCGCCGCGTGGGTGGCGGTCGTCGCCGGGCTCGAGCGCGGGCGGCGGAGTCGAGTAACTGCGCCGCCATGTGAGCACCTGCGCGTCCCCGAACTCTGCGGCCGTCTGCGCCTTGTCGAGACCCTGCAAGGCCCCGTAATGCCGCTCATTCAGCCGCCAGCTCCGATGCACCGGAATCCACATCAGATCCATCTCGTCGAGAACGAACCACAGGGTTCGTATCGCGCGCTTGAGGAGCGACGTGTACGCGACGTCGAACGCATGGCCCTCCTGCGCAATCAGGTGGCCCGCCCGGCGCGCCTCCTCCGCGCCCCGTGCGCTGAGATCGACGTCGGTCCATCCCGTGAACCGGTTCTCCCGGTTCCAGACGCTCTCGCCGTGTCTCAGCAGCACCAGCTCATTCATGTTGCACCCTCATGTCCGTGGGCCCGCAACCGGTCCGTCCGGCGCCGGCAACTCATCGAATCTGGTTCACCTGCCGCGCCGACATGTTGCACCCTCATGTCCGTGTGCCCGCAACCGGTCCGGCGCCGGCAACTCATCGAATCTCGTTCACCTGCCGCGCCGATCGATCGGTAGCCGTACTTGGGCGCCCAAGCGGCCGTGTGGCGATGCCTGAACAGGAGCACTCGGCTATTTGGCGCCCAGCAACGCCCGCTTCACCCGTTCGTAGGCGCGCGGCGAATAACCGGGAAGCTGACTCTCGCGAAGGTCGAAGCCGAAGGCGCGCTTGCTCAGCACGATGATCGGCGGCGCCTGGATGCGCTTGAAATAGTTGATGCGCACCTGCTCGTCGATCCACTCCAGATCATCGACGAAGGAGCGGGGCTCGGGGAAGTACGCCCGAAACCGCTCCTCGTCGTTCCACCCGATGCGTTCGAGCAGCTCACCCGCTCGGTACCACTCGAGGAGGTCGAGAGGATGCCGCCGGTACTCGATGAGCTGGCGCAGCAGCGCATCGTGGTATCCATACTTGATCGGATCGCCCAGCCCCCTGGTGACGTCCTGGGCATCGGAGAGCTCCGCGCTCGGCACCGTCTCGCCGTCGATGAGGTTGCGGGGAATCACCTCGCGCCGGAACACCGTGTCGTTGAGGTACCGTGCGAGCGTGAAGACCTGGGTCTTGTAGAGATCCGCGATCGGCGCCACCGCGCCGTTGACGTCGCCGTAGAGGGTCGCGTAACCGAGCGCGACCTCGGTCTTGTTGCCGTTGTTGGTGAAGATGAGACCGCATTTCGAGGCGATCCCCGCGAGCATGTCGGAGCCCCGGATCCGGGCCTGGATGTTCTCGTCCACGAGCCGGGTATACGTTCCGCGCTCGTGCTCGAACTCGACGTCACGGATCCGGGCGGACAGCGCGCGGTAGAGGTCCTCGATCGGGCAGCTCAGGTAGTCGATCGCGAGCGCCTCGCACAGTGAGCGCGCATTCTCGCGGGTGACGCCGGCGTTGAACCGCGTCGGCATGTTGACGGCGAAGACGCGCTCCGGCCCGAACGCGACCCGGAGCATGCACGCGACGACGCTCGAGTCGATGCCGCCGCTCACGCCGATGAGATAGCGATTGCCGCGCCCGCGAAGGTGATCGAGGTGCCGGAGTCCGGCAACGATCGCATCGTGGATCGCTTCGACCTCAGTCTGAGCCGGGGCGATCTGCGTTCGGCCCGACGCGGTCCGTGCCTGATCCGGCGCGCTCTCTGCTTTGTCCGGGGCGATTTCCATCTCGTCCGGCGCGAGTGCGGTGCGCCCGTCGAGCACGAGCATCGCCTCGCGCCACGGCGGCGCCCGGCCCGCGAGCGAGCCGTCGGTGCGGTAACCGCACGAATCCCCATCGAACACGAGGATGTTCTTTCCGTTGTTCTGGGCGCCGACCTGATTGACGTAGAAGAACGGCACCGGCGAACGGGCCATCGCCTCGCGCACCACGCGGTTGCGCTTGTCGTTCTTCTGCCAGGTCCACGGCGATGCGGACAGGTTGATCACGAGGTCGGCGCCTGCCCGATGCCATGCACGCAGCGTATCGAGCGCCTCGTGACGATCGCGATAGTCCTGGTGCCAGATGTCTTCGCAAAGCTGCACCCCGAGCCTGACGGCGCCGCGCTCGGTCGGGATCTCGTAGGGAATCATCCAGTCAGAGACGCGAGTGTCGGTCTCGCCGGCGATCTTGCGTAGCGAATAGAAGTGTCGATCATCGTCGAAGAACCGATAGTTCGGGTGCAGCGTCTTCGGCTGTACGCCGTACGGAAGGGATGCGGGAAGGCCCGCGCGCTCAACGAACCTCCCGTCGTAGCAGACCCACACCGCGTTGAGCTTCCTTACCCGGCCGTCCTCGCCGATTGCCCGGCGATCGATCGCGACGTTGCCGAACACGACTGCGATCCTGCGGCTCGCGTCGCGGATCGCGGTGCTCCAGCTCTCGTAGTCTTCGACGAACGCCTCGATCTCCCAGGTATCGCCCAGGATATAGCCCGGGATGCACATCTCCGGGAACGCGACAATCGCCGCCCCCGCCTCGCGCGCCCGTTCGATGAACCCGAGCATCGACTCGACGTTGAGATCCGGCCTTCCGGCGCGCACCTCCATCTGCGCGAGCGCGATTGTCGGAAGGTCGTGCGATGCGGGATACACTGGGTGCGCCAGGCGTGAGGGTCAAAGGGCGGATATGAACGGGATTGCGCGGAGATCGAACGCGTCGTCGATGCTGTTCACCGCGGCGGCATTCGTGGTGGTGGTGGCGGGCATGCGGGCGGCCGAATCGATCGTGGTGCCGTTCCTGCTCTCGGCCTTTATCGCGATCATCAGCGCACCGCCTCTGTTCTGGCTGGAACGCAAGGGACTGCCCCGCTGGCTCGCCATGCTCATCGTCATCGGCGTCATTATAGCGGTGGGCGTCGGGGTGACGGCACTCGTCGGGACGTCGATCCGGGAGTTCTCCCGGGACCTCCCCGAGTACAAGGCCCGTATCAACGCGCAAGCCGTCCCTCTCATCGAGTGGCTCGGCGCGAAAGGCATCAGCATCCCGACCGGCGAGTACATGAGCTACTTCGAGCCGGGCGCGGCGATCCAGCTCGTCGCCGACCTGCTCAACGGATTCGGCGGGGTGCTCGCCAATGCGTTCCTGATCTTTCTCACCGTCGTGTTCATCTTGTTCGAGACGTCGAGCTTCCCGCGCAAATTCCGGGCCGTCGCCGGCGATCCCGACCATGCCCTCGACCGGTTCGCGATCTTCCGCGAGAACATGAAACGCTACCTCGTGATCAAGACTGTCGCGAGTCTCGGGACGGGAGTCGCGATCGGGCTGTGGCTCGCGGTGCTCGGCGTCGACTACCCGGTGCTCTGGGGGCTGCTTGCGTTCCTGCTGAACTACGTCCCCAACATCGGCTCGATCATCGCCGCGGTGCCGGTGGTGCTGTTTGCGGCGGTCCAGCTCGGGCCGGGCGCGGCCCTATGGTCGGCCGCGGGCTACCTCGTCGTGAACATCGTCGCCGGCAGCATCCTCGAGCCCCGCTTCATGGGCCGCGGCCTCGGCCTGTCGGCGCTCGTGGT
>JAKZYK010000056.1:0-3193 GCA_047514485.1 Gammaproteobacteria bacterium | reverse complement strand
CCGCGGTCGCAACGAACACCATCTGGAAGAACCAGTCCGACATCACGGAATAGCCGTTCTCGATGACGGCCGCCTTCGCTTCCTCCTGGCCGGACAGCAGGGCGAGCTCGTCGGCGGACGGTCCGTAGAAGAGCGTGAAGGATCCGATCCAGCCGGTGACATCGACGTACATCACGTTGTAGCCGACGACGTAGTAGGCGAGGCCCGCGATCGAGTAGAGCCCGATGTTCTTCAGGCAGATGACCGAGGCGTTCTTGGTGCGCACCGAGCCGGACTCCAGCATGGTGAAGCCCGCACACATCCACATCACGAGCGCGCCCCAGATGAGGAACGAGAAGGTGTTGAGCACGAATTGCGTTTCGTCCGGAACCGCAGCCCCGGCACTTCCCGCCGCAAGCAGCAGGCCGGCGCCCGCGAGCACCCTCCCTGTCCCCGTGGTGCGGCCGGAGGCTCGATTGTCGATACGCTGCGCCGATTCATATCCGTTGTTGTTCATGTCTGTCTCCAGTCACTCCCTGATCCATGCACGGCCCTGGATGCGTGCGGTTGCGACGTGCGCCGGAAGCCGCCATGGCCGATCGACCGGGCTACGGCGCGCCTGATGGGTGCCGGTGAGCCACCGGCGGCAAAGCATACTCAACAATGCTTGAGATCGATCGCCGCTATTGTTCGCGGCGGCCCGGATTCGTCATGATGCGCGCGGCCATTCCGGGAGCCCGCGAGCATGAGCACCAGCCAGTACCCGAACCTCCTCCAGCCCTTCCGGCTCGGCCACGTGACGTTCAAGAACCGGGTCATGAGCACCAGCCATGCGCCCGGCTACGTCGAGGACCGGCACCCGAAGCTGCGCTATCAGCTCTACCACGAGGAGAAGGCGAAGGGCGGGTTGGCGCTCACCATGTTCGGCGGCTCGTCGAACATCGCGCCGGACTCGCCGTCCGCGTTCGGCCAGATCTACATCGGCGACGACTCGATCATCCCCGTGCTCCGGGAGTTCTCCGAGCGCGTGCACCGGCACGGCTGCGCGATCATGTGCCAGATCACCCACATGGGACATCGCACGCTGTGGAACGTCGAGGACTGGCTGCCGCCGGTCGCCCCGTCGGTGGTGCGCGAGCACGCGCATCGCTCGTTCCCGAAGGAGATGGACCGCAACGACATCCGGCGGGTCGTGCGTGCGTTCGGGGATGCCGCGATGCGCTGCAAGGAGGGCGGGCTCGACGGCACCGAGCTCCTCGCCCAGGGGCATCTCATCCACCAGTTCTGGACGCCGCTCGTCAACCGGCGCACCGACGAGTACGGCGGAAGCCTCGAGAACCGCGCCCGGTTCGGCCTCGAGGTCCTGGAGGAGATCCGCCGGCGAGTCGGGGACGACTTCCTCGTCGGCTTCCGGATGATGGGCGACGAGCTCAAGGAGGGCGGCCTCACGCAGGAAGACTGCCTCGCCCTTGCGAAGATCTACGCCGACACCGGCATGTGCGACTTCATGAACGTGATCGCGGGGCAGGTCGGGGACGAGCGCGGGCTCTCGAAGGCCATTCCGAGCATGGCCGGCCCGCGCGCGCCGTTCGTGCACATCGCGGCGCAGATGAAGCGCGAGACCGGACTTGCGGTCTTTCACGCCACCCGCATCATGGATCTCGCGACGGCGGAGCACTGCGTGCGCGAGGGCCTCATCGACATGGTGGCGATGACGCGCGCCCACATGGCGGACCCGCACATCGTCGCGAAGATGATGCGGGGCGAGGAGGATCGGATACGTCCCTGCGTCGGCGCCGGCTACTGCATCGACCGCATCTACGTCGGGGGCGATGCGCTGTGCCTGCACAATCCTGCGACGGGGCGGGAGCGGACGATGCCGCACGTCGTCGAGGCTGGTCCCGGTCCGCGGCGCAAGGTCGTGGTGGTGGGGGCGGGGCCGGCCGGACTCGAGGCGGCCCGGGTCTCGGCGCTGCGCGGGCACGAGGTGGTCGTCTTCGAAGCGGCGAGCGAGCCGGGCGGGCAGATCGTGCTCGCGGCGAAGGCGACATGGCGCAAGGAGTTGCTCGGCATCGCCCAGTGGCTCGCGGCCGAGGTCGAGCGTCTGGGTGTCACGATGCACATCAACCGCTACGCCGAGGCGGCGGACGTGCTCGCCGAGCAGCCAGACGTCGTGATCATCGCCACCGGCGGGGTACCGAACACCGACTGGGTCGACGGAGCGCAACACGTCGTGAGCGTGTGGGACGTACTCGGGGGTCAGATCGAGCCCGGCGCCGAGGTGCTCGTGTTCGACGACCACGGGGACCATCAGGGTCCGAGTGTCGTGGACTTCCTCGCCTCGCGCGGGTCTGCGGTCGAGCTGGTGACTCCGGACCGTATGGCCGCCCACGAAGTCGGCGCAACGAACTATCCCGTGTACCTCGAGAGCTTCTACTCGAAGGGGGTCAGGATGACCCCGGACCGCCGGCTGCGCACCGTCGAGCGAGACGGCAACCGGCTACGCGCGGTGCTGCGCAATGAGTTCAGCGATGTGGAGGAGACGCGCTTGGTCGATCAGGTCGTCGTCGAGCACGGCACGCTGCCGGCCGTGGAGCTCTTCCATGGGCTCGCCCCCATGGCCCGCAACGAGGGGGAGCTGGACATCGAGGCGCTGATCGCGGGGCGCGGGCAGGAGATCACGTCGAACGAAGAGGGTGCGTTCATGCTGTTCCGGGTCGGCGACGCGGTGGCGAGCCGAAACATCCACGCCGCGATCTACGACTCCCTGCGTTTGTGCAAGGAGTTGTAGGGGCGACGCATGCGTCGCCCCTACAACCCCCATGTGGTCCATGGAAACGAGAGAGGTCCGACCCGCTGCCCGTTTCCGTTTTTCGCGAAATGACGTCAATGCGGTACAGATTTCTGCCAGCACGTCTCACTGGTTCGCGCGGCGCTCAGTATCGCGTGGGTGCAAGCTGGCGACTCGCCATTCCGAGGATCAGAACACCCGCCGGACGGCCGACAGCCGGTTCGCGATGTCGGCGAACGCGGCCTCGAGGTTCTCCGGGGTCGAGCTATTGAGGAAAACGTAGGTCCCTTCCGAGTCTTGCGTCTCGCTCGAACAGGCGCGAAGCGTCTCTGCGAGATGGTCGCTCACGAGCTGCGGATGCATCGCCGCGATCACGAAGATCTCCGTGCCCGCCGCCTTCGCCGCCGCGCACGCTTCGACCCG
>JAKZYK010000055.1:0-7169 GCA_047514485.1 Gammaproteobacteria bacterium | reverse complement strand
ATCTGGACGGCGGAGTCGCGCGTCGAGTGCTGGGCCAAGATGAGCGTGCCGGAGGAGGCGGCCTGCTGGGCTTTCATCAAGGGAAGGCTGAACCTCTTCATCTACGGGTTCTATCCCGTGGCCGAGCGCTGGCGGGTCAATGTGTCGTTCGTGCTGCTGGTCTTCGCGATCCTGCCGGTGCTCTACGACAAGCTGCCGCAGCGAAAGCACTGGTTCTGGTATGTGGCGGCGTTTCCGTTCCTGACCGGTTGGCTGCTGGTCGGCGGGTTCGGTCTCGCGCCGGTGGACACCGATCAGTTCGGCGGCTTCATGCTGACCCTCGTCATCGGGGTCACCGGAATCTCGTTCTCGTTGCCGATCGGTATCGCTCTCGCGCTGGGGCGCGTCTCCAGCCTGCCGGCGGTGCGCATTCTGTGCGTGCTGTTCATCGAGTTCATTCGCGGCGTGCCGCTGATCGCCCTGCTGTTCGTCGCATCGACCATGCTCAACTACTTCCTGCCGCCCGGCACCACCTTCGATCTGCTCATGCGTGTGCTCATCATGGTGACCCTGTTCTCCGCCGCCTACATCGCGGAGGTGGTGCGCGGCGGTCTGCAGGGGATCTCCACGGGGCAGGTCGAGGCGGCGGACTCGCTGGGCCTCTCGTACTGGAAGGCGCAGCGGCTGATCATCCTCCCGCAAGCGTTGAAGATTTCGATCCCCGGCATCGTCAACACCTTTATCGGGCTGTACAAGGACACCACCCTGGTGCTCATCATCGGCATGCTGGACCCTCTCGGCATCGGCCGCGCTTCGCTCGCGGATGCGGATTGGGCGGGACTCGCCCGCGAGGTGTACTTGTTCATCGCGATATTCTTCTTCCTGTGCTGCTTCGGGATGTCGCGCTACTCGCTGTATCTCGAGCGAAAGCTCCACACCGGTCACGAGGCCAACTAGTGTCCATTCCTTCTTCTCCGGAACGACTCGCGAGCGAACTCGCGTCCGCGGCCCTTTCGAACCCCTCCGGCGAGGACCGCCGTGGGCGGGTGACCGGTGGACTTTCTCGCCCACCGAGGTCATCGAGATGGGGCCTGGCCGGGATCGATCCATCCACACGGGAGCCGGATCCATGGCAACGGTAGACGAGACGACAGGCGGGCAGCGGCTCGGATCGACGGTGGATGCCTCCGAGAGCGGCATCTCGATCCGGGGCATGCACAAGTGGTTCGGCCAGTTTCACGTGCTCAAGGACATCAACCTCGAGGTCACGCGCGGTGAGCGTATCGTGATATGCGGGCCGTCGGGTTCGGGGAAATCGACCTTGATCCGCTGTATCAATCGGCTGGAGGAGCACCAGAAGGGCTCGATCGTGGTCGACGGCACGGAGCTCACCAGCGATCTCAAGAACATCGAGATCATCCGCTCCGAGGTGGGCATGGTGTTCCAGCACTTCAATCTGTTCCCCCACCTCACGGCGCTGGAGAACTGCACACTCGCGCCGATCTGGGTACGCAAGACGCCGAAGGCGGAGGCGGGGGCGCTCGCCATGCGCTACCTCGAACGAGTCCGCATCCCCGAGCAGGCTGACAAGTATCCGGGTCAGCTCTCAGGCGGCCAGCAGCAGCGGGTCGCGATCGCCCGCTCGCTCTGCATGAACCCGCGCATCATGCTCTTCGACGAGCCGACCTCGGCTCTTGATCCCGAGATGATCAAGGAAGTACTCGAAGTCATGGTCGAGCTCGCCGAGAGTGGGATGACGATGCTGGTCGTCACCCACGAGATGGGGTTTGCGACCGCGGTCGCGAACCGCGTGATCTTCATGGACGGCGGCGAGATCATCGAGCAGAACGAGCCGCACGAGTTCTTCACCAACCCGCAACACGACCGCACCAAGCTTTTCCTGAGCCAAATCCTCTCACACTGAAGCCGTTGTCCGCGTCTCCGGCACCCGCAATCGACGCGCTACGCGGGGTCCCGCGCTGAATCGGGGAAGTCGGCACGGCGACGTTCGATCGCCCGGATTCCGGCCGTCACGCCAAGCCCTGCCAGCCCGAGGGCGGTCAGCAGGATCCAACCCTGCTCCCAGCCTCCCAGTGATGTAACGAGCATTGCGAAGACGGGCGGCCCCACGAGTACACCGACATGGGAGCCCTGCACGACAAATCCGTTGACGGTGGCGACGTGGTCGCGGCTCGGCGCGTGAGCGGCCGTCCCGGCCAGGATGGCGGCGGGCAGCAGGCCGCCGACCCCACTGAAGATCGCGGCGAGCGCGATCTTCAGCACGGGCGGGATGATCGTCAAGAAGACCCCGGCTGCACACGGGGTCATGACGAGGTAGGTGATCGCGAGCAGCTTCCAACGGACGGCCCCGCGGTGAAGCAGCCATGCCCCGGCGAGATTGCCGGTGACGTTGGCGGCGACCACGAGCGCACCGGCGAGCGCCGCCGCCTCGCGCGTGCTGCCATGCGATTCGACGAGGAACGTCGGCATCCAGGTCACCACCGCGAAGAACTGGACCGTGTAGCAGGCGAACGCGGCGGCGAGCAGCCAGGGCCCGGGGCGGCGCAGTGCCTCGGTGCTGATGCGCCGCGGGACGCTCGGGCGCGCGGATACCCCCCTGGTGGCGGCCAGTACGATCACGAGGACGATCGCGGTGACGCCGGCGTGCAGCAGCCACAGCCCGCGCCAGCCGAGCCCAGGCAGTACGAAGGGCGCGCTCAGCATCGCGATGGCCATCCCGGTTGGCATGTAGATGCTCCACGCCCCGAGCGCGAGCCCGTGGTCGCGCGAAGGCGCGGTGGCGACGATGATCCGTGGAGCGGAGACCGCGACGGTGAGAAGGCCGATGCCGGAGAGGACCCGGGTCGCAAGCAGGGCGGCCCCTGAATCGACGGCAGCGCCCCAGAGCGATCCGGCAACGAGGAAGACGAGGCCGGCGGCGAGGACGCGGCGGGCGCCGATCCGATCGGCGATGAGCCCGCTCGCGACGCCGAGGGTCGCACCGACGAGATTGAAGATCGAGGCAACCCATCCGGCCGCCACGAGGCTGAGACCGAGCTCGTCGCGCAGGGCCGGAAGCGCGGGCGGGACCTTGCCGACATGGAGCGATGCCGCGACGCCGCTCGCGATCATGACGCCCACGACGAGCCACCGGGTGGTGGCCGCCGTGCGCTCCGGCGGGCGCGGCACAGGCGGCGCTCAGCCGAGCCAGTCGAGGGCCGGATGGCGCCGGTGCCAGTCGGTCGATTGCTGGTATGCGTGGCCGATGCGAAGCACGTGGGCCTCGTCGAACGGCTTGCTATAGATCATCAGCCCGACCGGTAGCCCGCGTGCGGTGAACCCGCAGGGGACGCTCAGCCCGCACAGCCCAAGGATATTGCCGATTGTGGTGTTGCGCAGCGCCTGCAGGTTGTGCTCGGCGTAGGCCTCGGTGCTCGCCATCGCATCGGCGACCGGCGCCGGGGGGGCCATCACCGTCGGGCACAGCAGTCCGTCGATGCCGTCGAGTGCCGCCACGGCTTGCGCGCGCAGCGCTTCCCAGGTGCGTACCGTCGCCAGGTATTCGTGGGCGGGGATGTCGCGGCCCTTCACGATCCGGAAGGCGACGATGGGGTCGAGGTCGTCGAAATTCGACTCGACGAGGCGGCGGTTGACGTCATATGCCTCGGCCGCGATGACGAGGCCTCGGGGGTTGAGCCGGCGAGCGGATTCAGCCTGCTCGAACTCGATGTCGACCACCCTCGCGCCGAGGGATTCGATGTGTGCGATCGCCTCGCGCACCCGGGCCTCGACCTCGGCATCACAGTCTTCCCAGAACACTGCGCGGGGCACGCCGAGGGTGAGACCGGCGACGCCGCGCTCGATTCCGCTCCTCACGTCGTGCGGGGTCTGGCCGCGGGTCGTGGCATCGGCGGGGTCCGGGCCCTGTATCGCTTCGTAGACGATCGCGGCGTCGGCCGCGTCGCGGGTCAGCGGACCGGCGCTGTCGAGGCTTTGGCTCAGCGGATAGATGCCGGCGCGGCTCACCCGTCCCACCGTCGTCTTCAGACCGGTGATCCCGCACATGCTCGCGGGGATCCGGACCGACCCGCCGGTATCGGAGCCCAGCCCCATCGGCGCCATTCCCGCCGCCACCGCGACGCCGGTGCCCGAGCTCGACCCGCCCGGCAGATGAGGCTCGGGATGCCACGGATTGTGCGGGGTTCCCAGATCGGTATTGATGCCGGCGCCGCCGTACGCGAACTGCACCGTGATCGTCTTGCCGAGCAGCACCATCCCGGCTCGCGTCAACCGATCGACGACGGCGCAATCGGAGGCCGGCACGTTGTCGGCGAGAAGGCGGGTGCCCGCGGTCGTCGGCAGGCCCGCCACGTCGTACAGGTCCTTGGCCACGTACGGGATGCCATGCAGCGGACCGAGGTCGATGCCCGCTCCGAGCTGCATGTCCGCGGCCCGTGCCTGCACAAGCGCCCGTTCCCGGCAAGTGACCGTGAACGCCCCGAGGCTCGGATCGAGCGCGTCGATCCGATCGAGGAAGTGCTCCGTGATTGCCGTTACCGACAGCTCCCCGGCACGGATTGCCCGTCCCAGCTCGACGATGGTCCGATAGTGGATGGGTGCTTGCATCTCGCGTCCTCCGGAGGGGGCGGCGGCAGGGCCGTGCATTGTACGTAGACTCGTCTACCCCGCACGCCTTCTCACATCGTGCCTTTTCCGATCGGGCACGTGGGCCGTCATCAATGCCTTGATTCGCGGTATTGTCGATCCGCTGCTGCGCTTCTGCCGTCCAGCGGGCTCCGTTGTTTGCGGCGATCGCGGTCACTCGTGGAATCGCACCATCCTTGACGAAGGAACGTATGTCTTCGATCCGCTGGTCCAGGCGCCTGTTCAGCCTTACTGGTATTTCCGGGTCGAGGAGTGCCTCGACTGCACCGATCATCCGTCATGGGCGAGTTCCGCTCTTGTGCCGTTCAGCTCGGACTTTGTGTCTTCCAGCCGAACGGCCCGAGGCGGTAGACCTGCGCTGCGGTGTCGTGGAACAGGAGGGCGCGTTCGGCCGCTGAGTAATTCGCGGTGAGCCGCTTGAAGGAGTTCCACAGCACGTTGTAGCTGCAGCTCACCTTTTCCACCGCGAAGTTCGATTCGAACATGCAGCGCTCGACGCCGAAGAGCTCGATGGTGTGCTCGTAGTAGCGCCGAGTCGCCTCCATCAGCACCTCGCTCGCCGGGGGAGCTTCCCGCTCGTGCCAACCGAACCCGTTGACCTCCATCGCGATGCCGCCGAGCTTCGCAAAGACGTTGGGGCATTCGGCCAGCGGCCCGATGATGCGCCGCCACTGCGCGAACACCTCGTCCGCCTTGCCCGCGAAGGGACCGATGCCGAGAGGGCCGCCGAAGTGATCGAGGACAATGGTGGTCTCGGGAAATGCGCGTGCGAGATCGGTCAGGGCCGGGATCTGGGGGTGATAGCACCAGCCCTCGAACGAGAGCCCGCGCGGGGCGAGGTGCCTGAACCCTTCGCGGAACCTGGGGTCGAGGTACATGTCCGGCCCGGGCTCGGTGCGATGATTGGGCACGTCCGGACTCTCGTGCCACGCGGCGCCTTGCCGGATGCCGCGTAAGCGTCCGCCGGCCGCCAAGATCTGGCGATCAAGCACGTCCGCCGCCGCATCGCCCAGACACAGGTACGCAGTGCCGACGATGCCAGCGGCGATCCGCGTCGGACCGTACTGTCCCGACTCGCTCATCGCCGCGATACCGGTGACGAACTCCGTCTCGCCGATCGGACGAAGCGCTTCGGGGCCATCGGCCCTGAACATCGTCCCGCACTCGATAAATACCGTCGATACGATGTTGTGGCCGCTCGACAGGTCCTCGAGAAACTCGTCGAGGAGATAGCGCGGCGCGACCCCGTCGCGGCGGAAGTCCCACAGATGATGATGCGGGTCGCAGATCGGCAGCTCCGGCTCGAGGGTCGGCTCGACGGTGCGCGCCAGCCAGTCGTCGTTCGTCGCCATGGCAGTTCGGTCCTCGTCCGTGTCTATCGTGGAGCGTAAGGAAAGGAACACCTGACCCATCTCTCCCCTCGTGGCGCGGTGACGTCCATCGAGGAGTCGGTACCGCAGGCTCAGTGGCAGATCCAGAGCCCGCGGTTCGGGACGATGCCTGGCCGCGGTGCGGCGCTCTTCAGGCCGGCATTCGCTGCCGGTACGTCTGCGCGTACTCCCGGGTGTCGGCGTAGTGGGGCGGAAGCGAGCGCCCGTTGGGGATCGTGAGCCACAGCCGCAGCATGTGGCGGCGACGCGCAGGATCCGGCGCGTCCTCGAACTCGGTACGGCCGTGCATGACGGTGTGGTTGCTCGCGAGCAGCACGTCCCCCGACCGCAGATCGAATTCCAGCGCCATGCCCGGCTCCCTGGTGACGCGGTGGAACAGCTCGAGCGCCTCGCGCTGCGCGCCGGTGATACGCGGCACGTCGTCGAACCGTTGCGCCGAGTAGATGTACTCGGGCTTGAGCAGGATGCTCAGGTGGCCGTCGTGGCAGGTGTAGATCGGCAGCACCTGGCAGCGGGCGCCGTCCGGGCGCTGGCCGCGCGCGTCCATCCAGAAATCCTCCTGGAGCACGACGGCAAGGTCGGGGCGGCGGCAGGCGATCTCGTTGAAGACCTCTACCGCGCTCACCAACAGGCTCCTCCCGCCACTGGCGCCCTGGCGTACGCACCCGAGCGCGAAGATGTCGCCTCCGTCGGTGTGCAGGCGGATCTCGTGATTGGTCTGGTAGTACCGGATCGCGTCGTCGGAGCCGAACTTGCGGCCGGTGTCGCGCACGTCGTGCAGCAGGTTGCCGGGGAGATCCTGACCGACCGGCAGCCCGAGGTGGGTACCGAGGCCCCAGAGAGCGATGCGATTCTCGGCATCGCTCCACCGCTGGACGGGAAGTCCTCGCAGGAGGACGAAGCCCCGGCCCCCCTCCAGCGCCTCGAGCATCGTCTCGATGTGTGCGCTCATCGTCGCGAGTGGGAAGTCGTCGCGGGTGACGTCGAAGAGATCGATGCCGCGCGCCGCAACCGCGGATACCCCGGATTCGAGTTCCGCGATCATCAGTTCGTCGAGGGTGATGATCCAATCGAACCGCTCGGCCATCCGATCGCCGCGCCACGCTGCAGGGTCTTCGAGGGGGGTGGTCAGGA
>JAKZYK010000054.1:0-3111 GCA_047514485.1 Gammaproteobacteria bacterium | reverse complement strand
CGACTGGAGGCTCTCGTACCTGCAAACCGGGGCCGGGGTCGAGATCGATCTGGTGATCGAGCGCCCCGGCCTGCCGGCAGCTCTCATCGAGATCAAATCGTCCGGGCGCGTCGACGAAAGAGACGTCCGCAATCTGGCCCGTTTCACCGGGGATTTCGTCGACCCGCTGGCCCTGTGCATCAGTCGGGACCCAGCGCGCATGCAGATGGACGGCGTCCTCTGTATGCACTGGCGCGAGGCTCTCGAGGCATTGAGGCTGAGCTGAAGAAGTCGCCCGCCCACTCGCCTGACTGATATCGTCGCGGCTCGCGAACCCGGAGGCGCCCGACATGCGCGAGCACGAGCTCATTCTTCACAACGGTCACGTCCTCACTCTCGACGCGGCATCGCGGACGACGGATGCGGTCGGGGTCGCCGCGGGGGTCATCTCCGCGCTCGGTCCCTCCTCCGAAGTGCTCGCTGGCCGCGGCCACTCGACGCGCGTCATCGACCTGGAAGGCGCCACGGTGTGCCCCGGCTTCTACGACTCGCACGCCCACATGGACCGCGAGGGCCTGAAGGCCCGCGGCGGGTTCTCCCTCGCCGGGCGCCATTCGGTGAAGGACATCGTCGAAGGGGTGCGCCTCGGGGTCGAACGCACCCCGCCGGAGGAATGGGCGGTGTTCATGCCGTTGGGCACGCCGAAGCTCAGCTATATCAGCCGGCCCGACCAGCTCGCGGAAGGGCGGTTCCCCACCCGTCACGACCTCGACGCCGTTTCGCCGGACAACCCGGTGTACATCCGCGTGCCCTGGGGCTGGTGGGTACACCGGCCGTTCGTCTGCATTGCCAACACCAAGGCGCTCGAGCTCGCGGGCATCGGGCCGGACACGCAAGCACCGTACAACGTCGAAATCCTGCGCGAAGGCAACGGCGAGCCGACCGGGGTCTTCCTCGACCGCTCGTACGCGCCGGTCATCGAGTACACGCTGCTTCGCTGCGTCCCGCGCATCACCTTCGAGGACCGGGTGGCGGGATGCCGCCTCGGTGCCGCGGCGTACGCGGCGGCGGGCACCACGAGCATCTACGAAGGGCACGGCCTCACCCCGGCGATCCTCGATGCCTACCGGCGGGTCCACGAGGACGGTGACCTGAAGGTGCGCTCGCACCTCCCGCTGAGCGTGCCCGGAGCTTCGATCGACGATCGGCGTCTCGCCCAGGTGGTCGAGGAATGGGGCACGCGGCTCGGCCACGGCGGAAGCGGCGACGACATGCTCCGGTTCGAGGGGATCTGCGTCGACGTCGCCAACGAGAAGACCGCCGCAATCATCGGCGAGGATTATCCCTACGAAGCATGGGCCGGGCACTTCTACCATTCGCTCACCCACGAGCGCTTCGTGAGGATCGGCATTCACGCGGCCCGGCTCGGCATCCGGCTGAGCTGTCTAATCTGCTACGAGCTCGAACGGGTGCTGCAAGCCTACGAGGCGATCAACGAGGTCGTCCCGATCCACGACCGCCGCTGGGTAATGGTCCACGTCATCGAGGCCACCGACGACCAGATCGAGCGCATGAAGAGGCTCGGGGTCATCGCCACGGTGACGCCCAACTTCATGTATATGGCGAGCGACCGGTTCAACCTGCACGAGATCGGCGAGCGCGCGATCCCAATCCGCCGGCTTCTCGACGCCGGGGTCCCGGTGTCGCTGTCGTCGGACAACGTACCCTATTCGATGCTGTGGACGATGTGGGAGGCGCTCGCGCGCTGGGACGCGGACAGCGGGCGAGCCCTCGGCGAGAGCCGGCTCGGGCGCGAGGAGGCGTTGCGGCTGATCACCCAGACCGGCCCGCTGATCTCGTTCGAGGAACATCGCAAGGGGACGCTGGAGCTCGGCAAGCTCGCCGACATGGTCGTGCTCGACACCAATCCGCTTACCTGCGAGGAAGACAGGCTCAAGGAGATGGGCGTCATGCGGACGTTTGTCGGCGGCCGGGAGACGTTCGGGCCTGGAATGGACGACATCGGCCCGGTGGACGGCAACCCTCTTGATTGAGCCGGGTGGCTGCCGCATTCAATTCGGATGCCGCCGGAACGCCCCATCTTCGCAACCCCGTCAGCCGGGCTCACCAGCCGGCGATCGCAATCCCGCAACCGCCTGTGCAACCACCGCGCAGAGCACGATGCCGCCGCCCGCAAGGGTGAGAAGGGCGGGAACCTCACCGACGCCGATCCACACCCAGATGGGCGCGAGCACGGTCTCGGCCAATGAAAGAAGCGCGACCTCGGCGGCGGGAAGATAGCGCGTCCCCAGGGTAATGAGCACGAACCCCCCCGTGTACTGGAAGACGCCGAGAAACAGACAGAGCGCAAGATCATGGGGAGAGAGGACCAGGGTATCCGACATCGCGAATCCGAGCGCCGCCCCGACGAGACCTGCGAGACAGATGGCGGGGATCATGTCGCGGTCGCCTGCGAGGCGAAGCATCACGAGCATGATTGCGAAGCTCACGGGGGGACCGAGCGCGACGATGTTGCCGAGCAGCCGCCCGCTCTGAATTCCGTTGACGAACATGAGGGTAATTCCGGCAAGTGCGATCGTCATCGCGATCCAGGTCATCGGCCGCACACGCTCGCGCAGCACGATCCACCCGAGAACCGCGGTGATGAACGGGGCGGCACTGATGATGAAGAGCGCGTTCGCGACCGTGGTCAGCAACAGCGCGAACACGTAGCACGCCGACCCGAGGCCGAGGCTCACTGCGACGACGAGGCCGGGCCGTCCCGTCGTGACGAACGCCCGAATCACGCGCGCGCGATAGCGGAACACGAGATAGAGAGTGACCACGACAAAGAACGTCAGCGAGCGGTAGAAGAGGATCTGCCAGCCGCTCGCCGATTCGATGTGGCGCAGGGTGATCCCCGCGAGGCTGAGCATCACCCCGGCGGTGAGCACGATCGCGACGCCGGTCGCGTGGCGACGATGGCGGATATGCGCCGCCGGAGCGCGCGTATCGTTCGATGGGTTCACTCGGGAAGGCTCGGCGACGTGCGGCCGGCGCAGGCGAGGCGCCTTGCACTCCAAGCCATCGTATCACCGCTTCGGGGTGATTCACGGCAACCTTGGGCCGCCA
>JAKZYK010000053.1:0-3815 GCA_047514485.1 Gammaproteobacteria bacterium | reverse complement strand
GGGAAGCGGTGTGAACGTGGAAGCGGTGGGATTACTCCTTGAAGAGATCGGCATGGGAGCCCGTGCGGACAAGTCGCAGCTCGCTGCCGACGATACGGTAGATCAAGAGCCAATCCGGTTCGCTGTGAGCCTCCCGATAGCCTTTCCAGATTCCCCGGAGCGGATGATCGAGATAGCGTGCCGTCAACGGCTCCTGCTGAATCAGCGACTCCAGCAGCGCCCGAAGTCTGGTCAAGTCCCGGCCTCTCTTTGCGGCTGTGCTGACATCGCGCTTGAACTGAGCGGACCGAACAGGCGCCAACATCTCAGATGCCGGGGTCCCGGAACAGCTCTTCTTGCCGCTGTGCTGACATCACACTTGAACTAGGTAGACCGAACGGGTGCCAACTTCTCAGATGTCGAGGTCCCGGAACAACTCTTCGGCGGAACCGAAGCGCTTCCCCCCACCCTTGTCCAGCTCCTTCATGGCCTTGGCGGTCGCGGCGTTCGGCGTCTGCACGGTGAAGGGTAGCCGCCTCTCGTCCGCCACCCGCAGCAACAGCAGTCGAATCGCATCTGACACGGTCAGTCCCATGGCCCGGAGGGCCTCCGCGGCTCGGGCCTTCGTTTCGCTATCGATCCGGGCGCGCACGACGGAATCGGTGCTCATTGCGAGATCCTTCTGATATGTGGCTCTACTGTGGCTACAACATGCCTGCGATGTCAATGTCCGGTTCCGACGATGACGAGGCGGGCGCTCGACTGGCGTCGAAAGTGCGGTGCATCCGAATCATCGACATGGAACGCCGGCGCGCCGCGAGACGGCGGTGTATGGGACCGTACGCACTGTCAAGCTCGATGCGGGCGCACTGGAATTTTGACCGAACGGGACTACCCTCCCATGGTGGAACACCGCGATCGATGGTGGTTTCTGACTGCGAGATGCGCACGGTCGGACGCATCCGGACAGCCGCCGACATGATTCGCGACGCGTGCGGTGCGATCTTGTCCGCCAGGACCGTGGCGCTGTTGGCTGCGCTTGCCGGCGCAGGAGCGGCCGGCGCGGCCGGAGCGCCGTACGTCGAGGTGCCGGCACTCACCGAGCGGGTCGCAAATGGCGGGCTTCCTCCCGTCGAGCAACGCTTGCCGGCGCGCCCGCAGGTCGTTCCGCTCACCGGGAACGGCCTCGCGCCGGGACGGCACGGGGGTGAGCTGCGGCTCCTGATGGGTCGTGCCAAGGACGTCCGCCTGATGGTCGTCTACGGCTATGCGCGGTTGGTCGGCTACGACCGCGACTACCGCCTCGCTACCGACCTCCTGGTGGGCCTGGACGTCGAGGAAGGGCGCATCTTCACGCTGCGGCTCCGCCCCGGCCACCGGTGGTCGGACGGCCATCCGTTCACCAGCGAGGACTTCCGCTACTACTGGGAGGACGTCGCCACCAACGAGTCCCTGTCCCCGTTCGGCCCGCCCCGGCCGTATCTCGTCGATGGCGAATCACCGCGCTTCGAGTTGCTCGACGAGCACACCGTGCGCTATACGTGGCCGCGGTCGAATCCGTTCTTCGCGCCGGCGCTGGCCGGCGCGCGGCCCGAGCCGCTGTACGCGCCCGCCCACTATCTCAAGGCGTTCCACGCCCGCTACACCAGTGAAGACGAGCTGGAGAAGCAGGCCCGGGAAGAAGGCAGGCGCAACTGGGCCGGTGTGCACACCAGCCGCTTCCGGCCCTACAAGAACACCAACCCCGATCTCCCCAGCCTTCAGCCCTGGGTCAATACCACGGCGCCTCCCTCCCAGCGCTACGTGTTCGTCCGAAACCCCTATTTCCACCGGGTGGACGCGAACGGCCGGCAACTGCCCTACATCGATCGGGTAGTCATGAACATCGCCGGCGGCAGTCTCATCCCCGCGAAGACCGGGGCAGGGGAGTCGGATCTCCAGGCCCGCTACCTCACCTTCGACGACTACACGTTCCTGAAGCAAAGCGAGAAACGCAACGCGAAGCCGGTGTGGCTGTGGGAGACCACCAAGGGGGCGCACGTCGCGCTCTATCCCAATCTCAACGTGGCCGATCCCGGATGGCGGGCGCTCATGCACGACGTGCGGTTCCGCCGCGCGCTCTCGCTCGCGATCGATCGCCACGAGATCAACCAGGTGATCTACTTCGGGCTCGCGACCGAGGGGAACGACACCGTGCACGCGAAGTGCCCGCTGTACGAGGAGGAGTACCGGAAGCGCTGGGCGCAGTTCGACCTCGGCGCCGCGAATGCGCTCCTCGACGAGATGGGGCTCGTGCGCCGCAACGGCGAAGGGATCCGGCTGATGCCGGACGGCAGGCCGATCGAGATCATCGTCGAGACCGCGGGCGAGGACACCGAGCAGACCGACGTCCTGGAGCTCGTCGGCTGGACCTGGAAGGAGGCCGGGATCAAGCTGTTCTCGAAGCCCTTGCAGCGCGAGGTGTTCAGGAACCGCATCAACTCCGGGCAGACCGTCGTCTCGGTGTGGGGAGGGATCGAGAACGGGCTGCCGCTCCCCGACATGAGCCCGCGGGACCTCGCTCCGACCAGCCAGGACCAGTTCCAGTGGCCGCGGTGGGGGCAGCACTACGAGACGGCAGGGGCGGCGGGCGAGGCCCCGGCGCTGGCGCCGGCCCGCGAGCTCGCCGCGCTCAGCCGCGACTGGCTCTCGGCGCCGGATACCGGCGCCCGGCTCGCGATCTGGGAGCGGATGCTCGAGATCCGCGCCGACAACGTGTTCAGCATCGGGATCGTCTCCGGGGTGCCGCAGCCGGTGGTGATCGACGCGCAGTTGCGCAACGTTCCCGAGAAGGGGATCTACAACTGGGACCCCGGCGCCCACTTCGGCATCTACCGCCCCGACACGTTCTGGTTCGAGGACTGACCCGCCGTGCTGCAATACACCGTCCGGCGCATCTTTGTGATGATCCCCACCCTGGTGGTCATCAGCGCGCTGGTGTTCACCATCATCCAGCTTCCCGAGGGCGATTACCTGACCTCGTACATCGCCGAGCTGGAGGCGACCGGCGAGAAGGTGTCGCAGGAGAAGGTCGAGTTCCTGCGCCAGCAGTACGGGCTCGACCGCCCGGTGGTGGAGCAGTACGTGAGCTGGGTGCTGGCGATGCTGCAAGGAGACTTCGGCTACTCGTTCGAGCATGACCTCCCGGTCAACGAGGTGGTCGGGGATCGACTGTTCCTGACCTTCCTGCTCTCGTTCTCGACCATCATCTTCACCTGGGCGGTCTCGTTTCCCATCGGGGTGTACTCCGCGACCCATCAGTACAGTTGGGGGGACCACGGCCTGACCCTGATCGGCTTCCTCGGACTCGCGACCCCGAACTTCCTCCTCGCCCTGGTGCTGCTCTACGTCGCGAACGTCGTGTTCGGCACCTCGATCGGCGGGCTGATGGACCCCGAGTTCGTCGATCAGCCGATGAGCGGGGCGAAATTCCTGTCGGTGCTGGAGCACTTGTGGATCCCGGTCGTAGTCATCGGCACCTCCGGGACCGCGGCGATGATCCGGCGCCTGCGCGCGAACCTGCTCGACGAGCTGCAGAAGCAGTACGTGGTCACCGGACGCGCGAAGGGACTGCCGCCGTTCCGGCTGCTGGTGAAGTATCCGCTGCGGATGTCGCTCAACCCGTTCATCGCAGACATCGGGAGCCTGCTGCCGCAGGTCGTCTCCGGCGCCGCCATCGTCTCCGTGGTGCTCTCGCTGCCGACCACCGGGCCGATGCTGGTGCGGGCGTTGCAGAGCCAGGACATGTACCTCGCCGGCTCCTTCCTCATGTTCCTCTCGGTCCTCACCGTGGTGGG
>JAKZYK010000052.1:0-10492 GCA_047514485.1 Gammaproteobacteria bacterium | reverse complement strand
TATCCTCATGCTTGGTCTTCATAAGTCTCGCTCCTCTCCAATGAGAACCGCCGTCAGGCGGCTATGCTCGACTGGGTGGACTGCTCGCGTCGCCGACGTTGCGCCGACTGTCTCAGTCGAGTGGTCCGGGAACCTTAGCGCAACGTCACGGGATATGGAATTGCGACCCGAAGGCCGGAATCGCCGGCAGAATGACCGGAGTTCCAGGGCTGCATACAAACAATGAGCGTGCTGATCAAGAACGGAAGAGTCGTCACCGCGGTCGACGACTACCATGCCGATGTCTTCATCAGCGACGAGACCGTCACCCTGATCGGCCGGGATGTGGTGATCGACGCCGATACCGTGCTCGACGCATCGGGAAAGCTCGTCATCCCGGGCGGGATCGATCCCCACACCCACATCGAGATGCCGTTCGGCGGAACGGTGACCTCGGACACCTTCGAGACCGGCACCCGCGCCGCCGCCTACGGAGGAACGACCTGCATCGTGGACTTCGCGATCCAGTCGCGGGGCACGTCCACCATCGAGGCGCTCGACACCTGGCATGCGAAGGCGGCCGGCCGGACCGCGATCGACTACGCCTTCCACATGATCATCACCGATCTCCCTGCCCACCGGGTTCCGGAGATGCGCCGCCTCGCGGACGAGGGGGTGACGAGCTACAAGATGTTCATGGCCTATCCGGGGGTGATGCTGTCGGACGACGCGACCATCTTCAGAGCGCTGCGCAAGGCGGGTGAGGACGGCACCCTGGTGTGCATGCATGCGGAGAACGGGATCGTCATCGACGAGCTGGTGCGCATCGCCCTGGAGCGGGGCGAGATCACACCCAGGCAGCACGCTCTGACCCGGCCGACCCGTCTGGAGGCGGAGGGAGTGCACCGTGCACTGGCCATCGCCGAGGTGGCCCGCGCCCCCGTCTACATCGTGCATCTGAGCTGCTACGACGCGCTGCACGAGCTT
Organism: Gammaproteobacteria bacterium; assembly: GCA_047514485.1. GTDB lineage: Bacteria > Pseudomonadota > Gammaproteobacteria > HK1 > HK1 > HK1. Next base: position 9,526 of record JAKZYK010000052.1, on the reverse strand, counting down.
CGTCTTGCCCAGGCAAGGGGGGTCATGGCGCATGCCGAGACCTGCCCCCAGTACCTGCTGCTCGACGTGGACGCCTACGACGAGCCGGGCTTCGACGGTGCAAAGTACGTGGTCACCCCGCCGCTGCGCGAGTCGTGGAACCATGCCGAGCTGTGGCGCGGACTGCGGATCGGCTCGCTCGACGTCATCTCCACCGACCACTGCCCGTTCTGCATGAAGGAGCAGAAGGAGATCGGCCGGGACGACTTCAGCAAGATCCCGAACGGGGGACCGGGGATCGAGAACCGCATGAGCCTCATCTATCACCATGGCGTGAGCCAGGGCCGGGTCAACCTGAACCGGTTCGTGGAGCTGACCTCGACCGCGGCCGCGAAGATCTTCGGCTTGTTCCCGAAGAAGGGCACCATCGCGGTGGGGAGCGACGCCGACATCGTCATCTTCGATCCGGAGCGGGAAGAGACCATCAGCGCCCACAACCCGAGAACCCATCACATGAACGTCGACTACTCCGCGTACGAGGGCTTCAAGGTCAAGGGATACACCGAGACCGTGCTGTCCCGGGGCAAGGTGGTCATCAATCGCGGCGAGTACGTGGGCCGCGCGGGAGACGGCGCCTTCGTCCGGCGGGGCGCCTACGGCGGGGCTCACGCATGAGCGGCAACGGCAGTGCCGGTGGTGGGGCGGGTGAGTCCCCGCTCTATACAATCAAGTGGCCCAAGGCCGCCACGCATACGACAAGGAGCGTCTCCGGGGTCCTGGTCGAGAGCAACGTCCGCGGCCAACTGGCGCTGCACTTCTACAATGAAGTCCGCGAGCTTGAGCCCCAGGCCGAGTACATGGAGGATGGATCGCGTGCCGATCCTCCCCGATCCGTCACCTACGTGCGCGAGATCACCGATTCGATCCTGCTGGCCGGCTCCACCGCCCGCCAGCTTCGTGACGTTCTCGACGAGTTCCTTTCCGTGTCTCAGGGTGATCCGCGGTCGGACTCCTGAAGCGCCGCGTACGCGGCGTAACCGCGGAGCCGCTCAAGCCGTCCGGGGCTCCGAGCGGATGACCTTCAACAGCCAGAAGATCACGCAGAAGATCGCGGTCAGCACCACCAGGGCGACCACTGCGCCGAGCCGCTTCCCGAACTCGGCATCCACCAGATAGCCCTCGCTCAGCAGATACACGCAGAGGATCTGCAGCGACTGCAAGGTGGCGCCGCCACTGAGCAGGATGGCGGTGAAGGTCGAGCCACGCAGCGAGCTCAGCACCATGACGTCGACGCTATATTGCCGGGCGATGTGCAGCCGGTACGCGTGCCAGTGGAACACGCAGAACCCGACGATGCCGACGATCAGCGCTATCCAGAAGATGACGTTGCTGAAGCTGATCCCGTTGAGCACGAGCACGAAGAGCTGCTCGAAGGGGGCATAGTAGTACAGGAAGATCAGCACGATGATGAACAGGATGAAACCGACCACGGTCCAGAACCAATGCCATCCGCTCATGGTGATCTCCGAATCCTTTGTCTCAAAAAGCCCGCATCTCTCACCGGCGTCCAGCCGCAGGCGGGACCGAATCCGCCAAGGGCCGGGATCCCTTTGCCCGGCAAACCCCGGTCTCTTCTCGTCCTCGCTTCGCGGTCCGGCGGAGGAAATGCCTCCGATGGCCGGGCGCTCACCTCTTTACCTTCTACCTGATCGATCCCCCGCCATCAATCGAGCCGGCTATCCGGCGCTCGGAACCGCGACGATCAGGAATATCGCATAAAGGACCACGAACAGGGTGTCCTTGATGGCCGGCGCCATGTGGCGTCGATTGTCCCTCAACACGAGGAGGGTGATGATCTCAAGGACGAAGAACGCCAGCGCGAGAAAAAAGACCGGCCACATGGTGCTCCACCAGGCCACCCCGGCCGGCGTCTCGATCTCCTGAACCCACCGCCACAGCGCCAGCAGCAACGGCAGGAGCGTGAGGTATCCGAAGCCCACGAGAAACCGGCCTCGCATCGAGGTCCGGTCGAGGCATAGGAAGACGAGGAAGAACGCGGCGATATGCACCATGTCCCAGAAGAATCCGCCGTAGGCGTCGCGGCCCTCGAACTGCTTCAGGTTGAGGAACCCCAGGACGAGGGTGATCAGGATGACGTCGCACAGCAGCCACTCGCGGAATCCTTCCGTGCGGGTCTTCGGTGTCCAGCTTCGCGTGGCCTTGTCGAACAGCAGCACGATCGCTACCGCGATGGTGGCGGGATAGAGCACCTGCATCATGAGATCGGCCCGCGCCGCGGGGATCAGATAAACCCATCCGATCAACAGGATCCCGATCACGAGGAGCAACAGGCCGACGAGCCGCAGGCCGGCGGGGTCCCGCGCCGTCTCCGCCCGGACGGCCCCGCTTTCGCTTCCGAGAACGGGAGCCGTCATCTCACTCGCCGGCAGACGCGCCAGGAGAAACGCCAGGAGGAACAGCAACGAGAGGGCGGCTACCCCGAGCATCACGCCCAGAAACAGGTCGGAGCGCGTCTCGGCGCGCCAGCCCTCGGCCGCCGCGCCGCCGGAGGTGATCTGGACCGTAAAGGAGACCGCGAGGATTACGAGCGCCAGCAGGAGCACGATCGCGAGCAGGATCTCGTACCAGCCCGGACCCCTGCGGCCCGCCGCCTCTCCGGGCGCGGGCCGCCCAGCGCGGCCCAGGCGAACCGCCGCCACGATCACCAGCACCGCGGCGACCACGGCCAGCACCACCAGCGCGACGATACTGAATGTGCTCAACGGCGTTCCCCTGGAGTCCCGGCTCCGATCTTATCCCCGGGAAACGAGTGGAGTTACCCGATTCCGGGGATTCCGTGCTTCCGCGGACATCGGGAACGGCCCACCGTTCCTACGGTTATGGAGGCATTGCCGTCCGGGTCAGGTCAGCCGGAGCCGGAGAACATCGGGCGAGGCGTCAGCATCCGACCGACCTCGGCCTCGGAGATGTCGATCACGTCGTCGGCGAGTTGCGCAACCTCGCGGGAGACGCTGGTGCGTTTCGGTGTGGCAACAAGCACCCGGGTGCCGAAGTCTTGCGATGTGCGGACCACCTCGGCGAAGTCACGGTCACCTGCAATAAGCACCATGGTCTCGCAGAACGACCGGCCGGCGAGGCGCACCATGTCGAGGGCGATCAGCGTGTCGACGCCCTTCTGCTGGCGGTTGGGCCGGAACGTCCAGTGCCGGTCGAACTCGGTCAGCAATTCCTCCGGCTCCATGCCGAGGCCGGCTGCCGTCGATTCGAGGGCTCGCCGGATCGGTTGCTCAAGCGGAGACGGGCCCTCCGCGATATGCCCGAGGCGCAGTTGCAGGCCGGGGGTGAGCGCAATCGCATCGAAGAAAGATCGCTGCCCGACATAGCTGGGATGCGAGGGGTCGAAGGCGCTGTCGTACCAGTAGGCTCGAAGGAACGTCTGGTCGAGAGATTCCTGGCGCGACAGGTAGCGAAACCAACTGATCACGGCCAGCGCATCGGGACGGACCCCCTTCGGCGATTGTCCGATCGCCTTGGCACCTTCGGCTCGCAGAAAGCTCGCGTCGATGAACCCAGCGTATGTTCCTGACATTCAGAAATCCGATTCAGAAAGAAAAGCGGCCTCAACAGGGCTTGTGTCAAGGTTACATGACCAAGGTGTCCCGAGAGGGACTCAACTAGTGTATCAGGGGGCCGGTCTCATGCAACTGCGCCGGCTCGACGCTGTCGGGAGCGGACTGATCTATTCTTTCGCCACTTTGCGCAGAGCAACCACCCGAAGGCGGCAGCGATGGACGTTCCTTCCAACATCTTCCTGATCGGGCCGATGGGTGCTGGAAAGAGCACTATCGGCCGGCGGCTCGCGGCCGCGGTGGACAAGGTATTCGTCGATGCCGATCACGCGCTCGAGGACCGGACCGGAGTCGAGATCCCGCTCATCTTCGAGCTCGAAGGCGAAGCCGGGTTCCGCAAACGGGAGAGTGAGCTGCTCGCTCAGCTCGTGAGGCGCGAGGGCATCGTCCTTGCGACCGGGGGCGGCGTGGTGCTGTCGGCGCAAAACCGGGCGCACCTCGCAGAGCACGGGTTCGTGGTCTATCTCGACGCGCCCATCGACCTGCTGGTGGCGCGGGTGGCGCGCGACCGTCATCGGCCGTTGATGCAAACCGCCGATCCGAAGGCGACGATGCAGGAGATCATGCACATCCGCGATCCCCTCTATCGTGAAAGCGCCGACATCGTCGTAAGATCGACGCATCGATCGAGCCGTTTCGTGGTCAAGGAGATCCTCCAACGCATCGAGGCATTGTGAGCCGTACCGTCGAGATCGACCTGGGGGCTCGGCGCTACCCGATTCACGTCAGCGCCGGCATCATCGGCAAGCGGCGGCTGCTCGCCCCGCACGTCGGCGACCGGCACGTCTTCGTGGTCACCAACGAGACGGTGGCTCCGCTCTACCTCGACCAGCTTCGCCCCGCCCTCGCGGATGCATCCCGCGTCGACATACACGTCATCGCGGATGGAGAACAGCACAAGACGCTGGACACCTTCGCGGAAATTCAGCGCGCCCTGGTCGAGCGGCGCGTTGCACGCGACGGTGTCGTCATCGCGCTCGGCGGAGGGGTCGTCGGCGATATCGCCGGATTCGCCGCCGCCTGCTACCAGCGCGGCGTCGATTTCCTGCAGGTGCCAACCACACTGCTCGCCCAGGTGGACTCCTCGGTGGGCGGCAAGACCGGCGTCAATCTTCCCGGCGGCAAGAATCTCGTCGGCGCCTTCCACCAGCCCCGGTGCGTGCTCAGCGATACCGCGACGCTCGCGACCCTCGACCCGCGCGAAGTACGGGCTGGGTTTGCCGAGGTCGTGAAGTACGGACTCATCGACGATCCCGACTTCTTCAACTGGCTCGAAGCCAACGCGACGACGGCCCTGCTCGACCTCGACGACGACGCTCTCGGCTTCGCGGTGGTGAGAGCGTGCGAGCGCAAGGCGGCGCTCGTGGTCGCCGATGAGCGCGAGTCCGGGGTCAGAGCACTGCTCAATCTCGGGCACACGTTCGCCCACGCCATCGAGACGGGCACCGGCTACGGCGCCTGGCTCCACGGCGAGGCGGTCGCGGCGGGAATCGTCCTCGCGGCGCGGATGTCGCACCGGATGGGCTGGCTCGCCGGCCAGGATTGCGAGCGGATCGAGCGTCTGTTCGCGCGCGTGGGTCTTCCGACCCGGGCGCCGGCGGCGCTTTCGCCGCAACGCATGCTCGAACTGATGTCAGTGGACAAGAAGATCCGGCGTGGCCGGCTCCGGCTCATCCTGCTGCGCGGGATCGGCGAGGCGGTGATGACCAGTGAGTTCGATCCCGATCTGCTTCACGAAACACTGGAGGCGGGTCGCGAGGCGGCATGATCCCACTTGCGCCCTATGCGGTCAGTGAGGCGACGTCGCGCGGACGGGCGCACGACGAGGACGCACCCGCGTACCGGAACGCCTTCCAGCGCGATCGCGACCGAATCATTCACAGTGGCGCGTTCCGGCGGCTCGAGTACAAGACCCAAGTCTTCGTCAACCACGAAGGCGACATGTTCCGCACGCGGCTCACGCACTCGATCGAGGTCGCGCAGATTTCGCGCACCATCGCCCGCGCGCTGGGACTGAACGAGGACCTCGTCGAGGCGATCGCGCTGGCCCACGACCTCGGGCACACTCCGTTCGGCCACGCCGGGCAGGACGCGCTCAACGCCTGCATGCGCGACTTCGGCGGCTTCGAGCACAACCTGCAATCGTTGCGGGTCGTCGATCTGCTCGAGGAGCGCTATGCGAGCTTTCCGGGGCTGAACCTGACCTACGAGACGCGGGAGGGCATCCTGAAGCACTGCTCGCGGAAGAACGCACGCGAGCTCGGTGCGTTAGGGGAGCGCTTTCTGAACGGCGGCCAACCTTCGCTGGAAGCCCAGGTCGCCAACCTTGCCGACGAGATCGCGTACAACAACCATGATGTGGACGACGGTCTGCGCGCGGGGCTGCTCGACATCGAAACCCTGACCTCGGCGGCGTTCTTCCGCGAGCAGTACGAGACAGTGCACGCCCGCTGGCCCGACCTGACGGGGCGGAGGGTCGTCCACGAGACGATCCGGGCGATGATCAACCATCAGGCGACGGACCTGCTGGAGACGAGCCGCGCCGCCATCGGCGCCGCAGGCCCGGGGAGCGTCGACGAGGTGCGGGGGCACCGCACCGCGCTGATCGGCTTCAGCGAATCCATGCTGGAGCAGCATCAGGAGCTCAAGCAGCTACTGCGCAAGGAGCTCTATCGGCACTACAGGGTCTACCGGATGTCGATGAAGGCGCAGCGGATCGTCAAGGATCTGTTCGACGCCTTCTTCAACACTCCCCGCAGCCTGCCGCACGATACCCAGCGGCGCATAGAGGAGCGGGGCGGGAACGAATCCGAACGGGCTCGCCTGGTCGCCGACTACGTCGCCGGCATGACGGACCGGTTCGCGATTGCGGAGTACGGGCGGCTCTTCGACGTCGACGCGCTGACGTGACCTTGACGGGTCGGCCGACGAATGCGGACGGCTGAACCGCTCCGGTTGGGTGCGCCGGGAGGACGGTCCGTCAGGCCTCTTCGGGACCCGACGGAACCGGTCCGCTGGCTGCAAGCGTGCCTTCGGAGTCGTTCTGTTCGTCGCCGCGCAGCACGGGACAGAAGTTCGAGAGCAGGCGAAGGTCGGTGGTGGCGTACATGCTGTGGCAATCGCCGGATTCGACGCAGTACATTCGGATCTTGAACACTGAATCCAGCGACGCAGGGAATTCCGTGTGCGAGCAGCCGTCACTCGGCAATGCCGCGATTCATCATGGTGCCATCCGGGGAACCCCTTGTTTACTCAGGGTTGGAGTCGATTACGGTAAGGAAGCGCTTTTCAATATTGCGGCCCATCGGATATGCCTTTCCCGTCTTATACTCCTTCTGGTACCTGTTATACGAATGCTCAAGCAGATGGTGCAATCTGATACGGACATTCACTCCGTCTTCATCCGGAAATTGGACGTTTTCGTTGTCACTACGATCGTTCTCTGTCGAGTGGTACCACCAAGGATCGAAGGCCGAAACCCACTCACCGCATTCGCTCCTGCCGTTCAACAGTATGCAGTGAGCTCCGTTACCTACATCGCAAATCCCCACTTTCCTTCTGAAATCCAGATTGCGTACCACATTGGTAACTTTCTTACCATTCACAAAACTGAAACGTAACGAAAAGGAATTGCTCAAGGTCTCTAACACGTTCTGATAGGCCCTAAAATTATCGTTGTCGTTGTACCAAACTCCCTCTATCCAAAGTAAAGTGTTCAGCGTCGAATGGAGAACCTTGTACTGAAAGGATTCAATCCGCGCTTCGTCTCGCTCTCCGTCGCGTCGTTCTCTGCCGCGAAGAAACATGATGCCATTGACAATCGAAATTGCCCAACATGTCGATCTGCCAATTTGATAGGTAAGCGGTTGCATTCTTGTTCCCTCTAGTCAAGCCGACGGCTCCATCAGAGCGTCCGATAGAATACAGACGACACAATTGGCGGACAAGTCCGTGGCCAATTCAGCATGCCGAACCCCGCGCTAACCGCAGGCGGCTACTCGAACGGTCAGCGGTTGCTGAAGCCGCTTGGCAAGTACCGTATGTGTAACGGCGGGGTCAATCCTCCCGTCCTCGGTGATGCGCCGCGAGCGACGCGCACATCCCGGTGAGCCGCTTGCGAAGACGGGCGGGCTTCTCGACCGTGACACTGTCCCCCCATGTGAACAGGTGCCAGCACATTTCGTCGATTCCACCCGCGGTGAAGCGCACCGTGACCGAGCCGTCATCGTTCTGCTCAATGGCTTGATCCGGATGGAAGAGGAACGCCGAAGCATCTCGCGCCGCTTGGGCGTCGAATCGCAGGACCACCTGGGCGGACTTCTCCTGAAACGTGCCGAACGAGCGTTTGGCGTAGCTTTGCAGGTCGAACGCCGGGACCCGCTCGAATGTCTCGTCGGTGAGACGCGCCTCGCTGACATTTGCGAGTCGCCAGAGCCGAGGCTCGTCGGTCCAGTCGGACCGCGCTACCAGGAACGCGCGGTTGCCGTAGAGCAGGCCATAGGGCTGAACACACTGGCGGCTTTGCCTTCCGGTCGACCGGGCGAGATAGTGGAATTCGACCATGCGGCACGTGGTGATGGCTTCACGCAAGAGTGCGAGGAGACGGCGGTCGAGGTGCGGCCTCGGACCCTGACGCATGGCCAGACCTTCGGCAAGCACCAACGATTCGAGGTCCGACTCGAGTCGCGCCAGGGATTCGGTGCGCAGCGTGGCTCGCAGCTTGATCGCCAAGTTCCGGAGCATGGCAGCGCGCTCGACGAAGCCTGAACGTTCAAGACTTGCGGCTGCGGAGGCGAGGTCCGCAAGCTCCTCCGCGGAGACCGCAATGAGGCGACGCAGCGCATCCGACCGGAGACGCCAGTGCCGCTTGTTGTCGTCGCTGTCTACGATCTCCAGTGGCCCGAACACTGATTCGACGGAGTCGCGCAAACGTTCGGCCGTCCTGCGGCTGACGGAAAATTCCGCCTTGATATCGTCAAGGGTCACCCCGCCGTGCGAGCCCTGGAGGCGCACCGCAAGGCGCACGATGTGCTGCATCCGTTCGTATCGCACCCTGCTGGCCTCCAAGTGCGGCTCGCAAGCTTTCGTCCGCTCACCATAGCGGGCGGCATTCAACCCCGAAACCTCTACCGCAGAAAGCCGATGGCCCGCGGCCGGTCCGGCTTGACGTCGCACTCGGCGCGCAGCATTGCGACGAGCGCCTCGGATTCCTGCAGCCGCCCGAGAATCTCGGCTTTCCGCCACACCACCTCGAAGTCGCCGGGGGTCAAGGCCGTGAGGGCTGCAAGTTCCGTCGGCGGCGTGAGGGCGAAGTAGCCCCGAAACGCCGCCTCGGCTTGCGCGGGCGTCAGGTAGTCGAGCGTCACCTTGAAGACGAAACGCCGCAACGTCGCCGGGTCGAGGTGCTCGGCGAAGTTGGTCGTGCAGGCGAACGGCAGCGGGTGGCTCTCCATCCATGTCAGCATCTCGTTGACTTGGCTGACCTCCCAGGTCCTGCGGGCAAAGCGTCGGTCGGCGAGCAGCGAGTCGGCTTCGTCGAAAACGAGGAAGGCGCCCGCGTCGCTCGCCTCGGCGAACGCGGCGGCGATGCGCTGCTCCGTCCCCCCGACCCACATCGACATCAGGTCGGACGCTCGCCGTTGAATGACCTCGAGGCCGAGCTTCTCGGCGAGGTACCGGACGAACGCGCTCTTGCCCGTTCCCGGCGGTCCCTGCATGCACAGCGAGAAACGCGGCTCTCCGAGGCCCGCGAGCCGGTCTGCGAGGGCGGCCGGGTCGATATCGGCGTTGACGAGGTCGAGGTCGAAGCGATCCGGCGTCCTCTGGGGCGGCTTCCCGCACGACAGGACGCGCGACAGGCTGCGCACCCCGCGACGCACGGCCGCGATGTCGCCTCC
>JAKZYK010000051.1:0-4935 GCA_047514485.1 Gammaproteobacteria bacterium | reverse complement strand
TCGCGCCGGCAGAACAGCACCTTCCCTCCCTCGGGCACCGCTTCGGCGATCGCGATCACCTTGCTCGCCGGGTCGATTCCAATCAGGTTGCGCACCGTATAGTCCGCGGTATCCGAGCCGGCGACCGGAATGGCGGCGAAGATGAGGCCACCGACCTGGCGCAAGTCGGATGCGAGGTCCTCACCGATATCTTCGACGAAGGCATCGAGCGCTGGCCGGCCGTCAACCTCGATCAGGATATTGTCCTTGCCGCGGGTGACCGTGCGGGCCTTTCCGAGCGGGGTGCAGCCTTGACTGAGGGCGGTCATGATCTCGACCGCTGCCGGCGAGAGCGCAACCCCGCTCAAACACCCCGTGGCGCCGCCCGCCTGATGCGGCGCCTCGCCGGCCGCCGCGGTCAAGCCTCCCACCAGAAAGGCGCCCGTGCCGGTCGCGAGGTCCTCCACCGCCCCCATTGCGTCCGGGTGGCGCGGGTCGACGTGGGCAAGCGCGAGCGGCATGCCGGCCGCCGCGAGCCAATCCGATTCCTGCGACGCGAAGCTGGTTCCGGCTTCGCGTCCTCCCGCAAAGAGACGGTACCCGTCTTGCGGCAGATCGATCACGAGAGCGGCCGCCCCGGACTCGCCGTAGTGCTCCTCGCCCGATGCGATCACACCGTATCCGGCGGCCGATACCCAGTCCGGCACGCCGGTGCGCTGGCGCAAGGCCGCGGCAATCTCATCGAGATGCGGCGCGAACGGCTCGGCTGTGTAAAGGATGCCGAGCCGTCCCGCGGCGCCGGCAAGCCGGGTCCCGAGCCGGTCGGCGACCGTGCGCCAGTCGCGGCCGAGGCAGATTGCCGCTGTGAACGGTTTGCTGGTGTCGGTCATTCGCAAGCGTTACGTCGTAAGCGAGCAGAGCAGGCCGCTGTGGGTTTCGGGATGATAGTCCTACACGGCGAGATTCTGCACGCAACGGTTGTGGAGTCCACCTGCCGCCGTACTTGGCGGCGCCCTCCCCGCTCAACATGTCCTCGACGCTGTCCGCGTGCTCAGACTTGGCGATTCGCCACGCCTTCACGCCGGTATTCAAGCGTCGCTCGGCTTCGTCCCATTCGTACGCTAGTCCCGTCATCGCAGCCTGATGTAACAACGACACGATGTACGGCTCTACCTTCGCGCAGATGAGCGCCCCGCCCTCTCCTTGTCCGATACCTTGACAATGCCCGGATGCCAGCCAAGACTTAGCCCGCCTTAGCCATGGGAGAATCCGGATGAAGGTCAACATGCACGAGGCGAAGTCGCAGCTCTCGCGGCTGGGCAAGTTGGCGTGGGAGGGTGAAGAGATCGTGATCGCCCGGGCCGGTGAGCCCTATCTGCGGTTGGTGCCCTATCGCGAGCAGAGGACCAAGCGCAAGCTCGGTGTGTTGAAGGGACAGATCCAAATCGCCCCGGACTTTGACGAGACCCCTCAGGAAGTCATCGATTCGTTCTACAACTCGAACATATTCCCCGGCGAGAACCAGTAATGGCGCGCCTTTTGCTGGATACCCACGCCGTCCTGTGGGCGCTCGCCGAGCCCCGAAATCTGAGCGGACCTGCTCGTACGGCCTTGGAAGATGCACAGAACGAGGTATTCGTCAGTGTGGTCAGCGGCTGGGAGATCGCCATCAAGCGCGCGCTCGGGAAGCTGCAGGCGCCGGACAATCTGGAAGCCGGGATCAGAAACCAAGGCTTCACGCCTCTACTCATGACGTTCCACCATGCGGAGCAGGCAGGCGCCCTTCCGCCGCATCACGGCGACCCGTTCGACCGGATGCTGATCGCCCAGGCCCAGGCCGAGGGGCTCATACTCGTCACCCGGGATGCCGACATCCCGCTCTACGGCATTCGCACCATGGCGGCTTGAACGACACGGATGGCCGTGGAGCTGCTGCGAACGTTGAAGGCCGAGAAGCTCCGTGTCGATCAATGGCGCGAGAAGGAATCGACCCGAGATGCCGTCCATATCACGATCCGAGACTTCCTGTGGAGCGACGATACCGGCCTGCCGGCCGATGGTTACTCCGAAGGCGAAGTCGAGGCCATCTCCGATCACGTCTTCCAGCACGTGTTCCGGGTGTACCCAACGGTGCCGTCGCCGTACTACGAAGGCGCGGAGACGGCATGAAGGCGGCGGTGCCGGCCGCGACGAGCCGAAGGAGGAAACAATGGAAAAGGATCTGCTCTACAAGAGTGCAGTCGAACTGCGCGATCTTGTTGTTGCAAAGGAAATTTCTCCGGTCGAGTTGCTCGACCAGAGTCTTGCACGGATGGAAGAGGTCGAGCCGAAGCTGAACAACTTCGTCACCACTACCGAGGATATTGCGCACGCAGCCGCAAAGAAGGCCGAGAAGGCGATTCTAAACAACGACTCGCCCGGCTTGCTGCATGGGTTGCCGATCTCGATCAAGGATCTGATCGCGATGGGCGGTGTCCGATGGACGTTTGGATCGAAAGCCTCGGCCGACAATATTGCTGCGCTCGATGCGCCTGCGGTCGAGCGCGTGCGCAAGGAAGGTGGCGTCATCATCGGAAAGACAACCACCAGCGAATTCGGCTGCAAGGCGGTCGGCGACAGCCCGTTGACGGGCATTACCCGCAATCCATGGGACTTGGCGAAGACGCCCGGTGGCTCGAGCGCCGGTGCAGCGGCCAGCGTCGCCGGCGGCGTGACGCCGTTCGCGCTTGGCACTGACGGCGGTGGTTCGGTCCGAATCCCCGCCTCACTGACGGGACTGTTCGCCGTCAAGGCGCAGTTTGCCCGCGTGCCGATATTCCCGGAGGCCGCAACTCCGACCCTTGCCCATGTTGGTCCTATGGCTCGCACTGTGCGCGATGCCGCCTTGTTGTTGACAGCGGTGGCGGGGTTCGATCGGCGTGATCCGTTCGCCGTTGCCGAGCCGGTGCCGGATTTCCTGGCCGCGTGCGACCAGCCGGTCAAGGGAATGAGGGTCGCCTGGAGCCCGACGCTCGGATACGCCAGCCCCATGAGCGAGGTCGTCGAGCTTTGTGAGCAAGCGGTAAAGACGCTCGAAGATCTCGGATGCGAGGTGGAGCTCGTCGACAACGTCATGGAGCGCGACCCCATCGATATGTGGATGTCGGAGTTCTATGCCGGCGTCGGCACGAGGTTGAATACGGTGCTTGCTGAACGCCCTGAGCTGCTGGATCCTGCGGTGGCCGAAGTTCTGGGCGGCGCGCTCGACCGGACGCTCGAGGAATACTGGACACAGGTGTTCAGCCGTTATCGATTCCGAGAGGAGATGCGACAGTTCATGGAGAAGTACGATCTTCTGGTATCTCCGGTCTTGCCGGTACCGGCCTTCGATGTCGGGCTCAACCTGCCACCGCAGATGCCGGACGCCAATGTGATCTCCTGGGTGAGCTATACCTATCCGTTCAATCTGACCGGTCAGCCCGGTGCTTCACTGCCCGTCGGTTTTACCGAAGAGGGTCTGCCGGTTGGATTGCAGTTGATATCAAAGGCAATTCGAGAAACCGACATCTTCCGCATCGCTGCTGCGTTCGAGGCCGCAAGGCCATGGATCGACAAGAAACCGCCGATGGTTTGATGCCAGCGGATTGAGGATCAGTCCTCACCTCGGCCATCGCCGAGGCGGGGCGGCTGTCGTATCTCGCCCAGCCGGAAAGGACGGACTTACGATGTTTCCGCTCGGATTTCCGGCTCGGCTCCGGCACCCTCGGCACCCTCGGCACCGAACCGGTCGGGAAGGATCCTCAGCACCCTCAATGCAAGCACAAGTATCAATCCGGACACCGCCACGCCACCGAGGCCGAGGAGAAGCTCGGGTGCGCTCGCGAGGTAGTGCGCCGGCTCGCCGGCGACGAGCGCGCCTTCGATGACCTCCTTGCCGGGGAAGATGACCAGCGGCGCCGCCTGGCCGCCGATGATGATGCCGTAGAGTTGGCTCAACCCCCCCACCACCACGAGCGACGCCGCGGCTGCGATCCATCTCCGGGAGAGCGCTCGCCGGCGCCACAGGATGGCGAGCGGCAGCATCGCACCTGCCAGGACTTGCCCGATCCAGAAGACCGCCGGATACGCGCCGCCGTCGATGAGCAGAAACCGCTCGACCGCGGCGTGCTCGGCCACGTAGAGGTTGGCGAGGTGCCGGGCCAGCACGAAGTAGAGCACCACCGAGACGAAGAGCGCCTGCAGGCGCGCGAGCCGGCGGAGCAGAGCGTCGTCAATGGAACGCGCCGTGGCCGATGCGGCGCCCAGCAGCACCAGGATGAACACCGCCAGGCCCAGCGAGAGCGACATCGCCACGAACAGCGGCGCCATGATCGCCGCGTCGTACGCCTGCCGGGCGACGAGAAAGCCGAAGATGCAGCCGGTACCCGTGGTGAGCACGATGCGCCAGACGAGCGCGACGATGCCCGCGCGGCGCACGTGCCGGTGCATCCGGCGCTCCATGTGCATCCACAGGTAGACCACGACGACAGCCATGAAGCCCGTGTAGAGCAGCATGTTCCAGGCGAAGATCGACGAGAAGTTGTAGTGCGTCATGGCCACTACGAGCCGGTCCGGACGCCCCAGATCAAGCACGAGCACTGCGAGCCCGCCCGCGAGCAGCGCGATCGCGAGCACCGCCGAGAGCCGTGCCAGCGGCTCGTATGCGGCCCGCCCGAACACCGACGAGAGCGACGCGACGTTGAGCGCGCCGGACGCGGCCACGATCAGGAACACCGCGAACACGTGGGGCAGCCCCCACACGATGCGGTTGTTCATGCCGGTCACGTGGTGCCCCTCGACCTCCATGTGGTGTCCGGCGAGGACGCCGGCGAGGGTGACGAGCCCGAGCAGCACGATCAGCGCGAGGTAGCCGGTGCTCTTTCCTTCGATCTCGCGAAACTCGATGTGGCGCATGGTCGAAACGATCCCTTCATCGGC
>JAKZYK010000050.1:0-6283 GCA_047514485.1 Gammaproteobacteria bacterium | reverse complement strand
GAATCCGTGCCGCTCATGGAACGCCCCGAGTTCGGGGAGGCAGTAGAGTTCGAAGTGCTTGACTTGCGCGAGGTCGGGATGCTGCAGCACCAGCTCGATCAGTCGGCGGCCAGCATGCTGTGACGTTGAATCCAAGTGCGGTCACCGGGTGTTCGCGCAAGATCTCGCGAGCCGCAGGCAGCAGGGAACCGGTACGACTCGTTCAAGAGGGACCACCAGTTCTCCACAATCCACTGGCTCAAGGGAAAGACGGAGCCATGGATGCCGCCGCGCAGGCTGCGGCGCTGCCCACGTATCGCGCCCTGGAAGCCACTACTTGGGACGATTCCTCGGAACGCCAAGGGCCTATCGCACGTCGCTTCGTTCGCCGGTGCCTCACCGTCCTATCCCGACCGCGTCGCCAAGTCTGCTCACCACCGCTCGAAGGCGGTGCGGAAGTCCTGAATCGACACCTCGCGCACGAGCTCGAGGGTGTCGTCGAGGATGTCGTAGATGTGATCATGGTCGCCGCGGAAGCTGAAATAGACGATCGCCCCGTCCGGACCGCCTCCTTCGGTGTGCGCGTGCCCGTCGGTGCTGAACGCCATCTCGCCGGCCTTGCGGACCTTGTGCCGTCTGGCCCCGCCGGCGTCGATCTCGTGGATGTGATGCTCGCCTTCGAGCACCAGGCTCGCGACCGCGGAACGATGCCGATGGTAGAAGCACATCCCGGAGGGCTCGAAGTGGAACACCATGTCGACGGTGCGGCGCTCCACGTCCACATCGAGGATCTTGTAGACGAATCCCTCGCAGGATCCGAACCGCTTCCAGGGGATGTCCCGACCGGTGACCTCGACCGAGGTCGGGTCGATGCGTTGCGGCAGGCTCATGAGGTTCGACTCCCGGCGAGTGGCGGTTGAGCACGAGGATCCCGAGGATCGCGATCGATCGTTTCTGCGTCAACCGGATGCGCGGAGGCGGGAAGCGGCCGGCTGCCGGATGGGGACGACGGACGCCTCTCCCGGCGGGTCCGGCGCGTGAACCTCCGAATGTGCCACGACGCCGACACCGCCTCGCGGAAGAATGAGCCGCGTATCGACGCGCAACGCCCTACCCGTCCGACCGACCGACCGCGCTCGACGGCGCGAACCGGTCCAGCACCAGCCCCGGCCCCCGGCCGTTCGTGAGGTAGTCGGCGCCGTCGAAGACCTCGACGCCGTTGCAGAACACGCCATGGACGCCGATGGGCCGGCGAATCGTGCGCCGCCCTCCCCCCGGGAGATCCGCGATCCGTTCGGCGGGGGTGATGCCGACGGTGTCCGGATCGAACAGGAGCAGGTCGGCCCATGCGCCGGGCGCGATCCGACCGCGGTCCGGGATTCCGTAGAGATCGGCGGGTCGGCTCGTGAGGCGGCGCACCCCATCGGCTCCACCAACACCCAATAACGAGCAGGCGCAAAAAATCCCAATTCGGGCGTAAATCAGCGTCTTTTCTCGATATTTTGGGGGTTTTACCCGCACAAGCAAACGCAACGCCCCACCGGCGCTCCCGGCGCAAACGTGGGAAAAGCCGTGGGAAAGCCTGCGCCGATCTTTCGGGCCTCTGGAATCTCTGGGAAGAGTACGCGGAGGGCTCGGCACGACGCTTGCGCCTGGAGCGTACCGCCACGGGCTCGGGCGCATCGGACTCCGGCAACAGAGGGATCTCCGGCGACGACGTCGCAACAAACCGAGCACGAGAGCGCCGGCTCGGTTTGACCGGAGCGCGCTCCGAGACCACGTCGGCCGCAGCCGTCCCGGGGGACTCGTCGAGGGCTGGCGCAACGTAGGAGCCCCATTGCTCCATGAGGGCACGGCGCTTGTCGAGCAGATCCGATCGGGCATAGGCCCGCTCGACATTCGACCCGACGGCATGCCCGAGGCTCATCTCCATGACAGCGTGATCGGCGTCGGTGCACTCGCTCGCCCAAGTGCGAAACGTCGCCCGGCACCCGTGCACGGTCATCCGATCACCTAAGCCGTTGCGTTTGACCACTAGCATCATGGCGACGTTGCTGAACGGCCTACCCCGACGCTGCGCCGAGGGGAACACGAGCCGATTCGGATCGACCTCGCGAAGTACATCCTGCACATTGACGGGGTTGCGGTCGGAGCGCTCATCGGGCGGCTGGGCAGCGGATGCCAATGAAGTCGGAGCCAGACGAGCTTTCGGACGCTAGAATAATCCCGCAGGGCGCGTGAACGCAGCGCGAGGAGACGGAGCAGATGAAATCGCTCGCCGACTACAGCGCTGGCGCGGCGCAAGGATGGTCGTACGACACGATGGCGCGAATGATCGTGCACGACCTGCCGCGGCAATTCATGGCCCTCGAGCGAAACGCCCAGCGCCGCATCCTCGAGAAGGCCCCGCCGCTCACCGGCACGGCGTGGGACGCGCTGCTTGCCGCGATGGCGGAGCACTTGGCCGAGTTGCACAACCACCCGGTGCAAGCGTGGATGGACGAACCCGAACGCTTCCTCGACGAGACGTGGGTGCTCGATGCGAACACGAGCATCAGGTTGAACGCGCTCGCGTTCGGACCCCCCGCGTTCGTGCGCCACGGCACCGTCATCGACCCCCGAGACCTCGATGCGAGAGGAGGCGAGTTCCGTGAATGGGTCCCCGAGTAAACCGCTGTCGAAAGACGACATGTACGCGCTGTTCGAGACGCTATCGGAGCGGCTGCGGCGCAAGGGCGCGAGGGCGAACATCTACCTCGTCGGCGGAGCGGTCATGGCGCTCGCCTTCGACCGGGAACGCATCACCGGTGACATCGACGCCCGCATCGACACAGGCCACGGGGCGCTCGTCGAAGCGGTGCACGAAATTGCCGCCGAACGCGGGCTCGCCACCAACTGGCTCAACGAGCAGGCGGCAAGCGCCATTCCGAAGACGCCTGACGCCCGAGCGCCGACCCTCTACGCAACGCAGTATCTCGTCGTGACCGGCGCATCGGCCGAGCACATGCTGGCGATGAAGCTCGAAGCCGGACGCGGCCGGGACGTAAGCGACATCGCTACGCTGGTGCGCATGCTCGGCCTTCGAAGCCCCGAAGAGGGCGTCGCCATCCACCGACGGCTGCTGCCGGACTCGAAGAAGAACACGCGCGCGCTCATGGAAGACGCGCTCCGCAAGCAAGCGACAGCGGCGACACCAAGCGCAGGAACCCCGCCACTGCAGCCCAAGGCGCAACGACCGCGCACGCCGGGGAGACAGCGCCGACGACGGACCGGCCGCGAACGCGACTGAACGGGGCAGGACGTCCACGAGCCCCCGCCGTCTCGAAATTCCGCCGTGGCGACGCTCACGCTGTTCCAGACAGCCTTCGCGTCGACCGGCCGATTCGCGCTGACACGGCCGCGGGGCTCGCAGCACACGACCGCACCTTTCTCGAACCCATTCGGGCCGAGGGATTAGCCGCGCATACCTGCGCCATGTGTTCACCGAGTTGCCCAAGGCGCAATCACTCGCCGAGGTCGAAGCCCTGCTGCCGGCCCGTCTCGACCCCGCCGCCTTGGTCCGAGACTCACTCCAAGGGTCATTCCCCGCCGCACGTCAATAACGCCCTTTGCGAGGCGCTTACGCAGGGGCTGCCCTGTGGAAGCGAACCGTCGAGGGTGACGAGGCCCCTGAGGATCGCAGCAACGTCCGGCGAGGTCTGTATCCGACGGTGAAAGAACCAAATGACCTTGTTGGCGGTGCAGCTTGGAAAGAAGTCTTCGATATCGAGCGACCGAACTGCCTTCGCACCAAGATGTGCGGCAGCATTGTCAACGTACGAGCGCCCAGAGACGGGCGCGAACAGGTAGTTCGGCGGAGCGAGGCGCTGGAGAAGGTCCGCTACGGCGCAGAGCAGGACCGAGCTGCCGTAGCGGGGCTCGTCGATCAGCCCGTCCTCTTCGGACGAACGCTCGGCCGCTCCTCGCTTGCGCGCCAGCCCACGGATTCAACGGTGCGAGGAGGCCGCGCACGGAGGGGGTGTGCTCACCACCTACACGGGCGTCACTTTCGGCGACGGCGGAAGCAGGACGGTGCGCACAGGCAGCCGGTGGCAGCCGGGACCGAACGCGGTGCTGGGACTCGAAGCGAGGCGCCAGGCGAGCGGCACCCTACCAGCGCGCCGGATGAAGCCGAGCTGTAGATGTGATTGAATCCGACGGCGCTGGTGTGGGGCGACTGCAAATCCACAAGGAGCCAGATTGGCCCGGGACCGGCGTGGGAAGATTCGTGGGAATAGCCCAGGGGACGGCCGATAGGGAAGTGATACATTTCAATGGGATACAGAGCTGGTTTGGTGCCCTCTGCCTCCGCCGTCGGCGAGGTCGAACCCGCAGTTTCCCATCACCGTCGTCGTCACCCCGAGCGAGGGGGACGGCGACAGAGTCCGGTCCCAGGTAATCTGCGCGTCGTAGTGAGTGTGCATATCTACCTCGAACAGCTTCATGCAGGTCAGATTGGCCGAAGGTGCAGTACGACACCGGCGCCTCGGTCCTGCCGTGAAGCGAGAATTCGGACCGCCGGCCCGCAAGCCGTTCGGCGGGTGCACTGAAGTGCGACGCGTGTCTCGCCTGCTACCCGGCGCAGGCGGCACCCTCCGGTCCCGCCGCCGCGAGCCATCGCCGGTCGGCCAGAACCACGGAGGTTTCGATCTGACGATCGGAGATGTTCCAGTAGCGGCGCAGCAGCGTTGCCGTGTCGTCGACGATCCGGAACCCGTGTCGCTCGTAGAAGGCGACGGCCCAGCTCGCCGCCTTCCAGGTCCCGACCAGCAACGGTCGCTCCGTCGCCTCCATCAACCCCGCGATGAGCGCCGACCCGATGCCGCCGCGCTGACTCGCGCTCAGCACGTAGGCGTGGCGGATGAGCGTGACGTCCTGCACGTCCTGTGCGCCCATGACCCCGTGCAGCGTATCGGTCGGCAAGTACCAGCCGAGAAAGCGGACGCCAGCCGCGAATTCCGCCTCGAGCTGGTCTTCGGACATGTACGGCTCGTGCCACCGATCGTCTGGAATGACCCCGCGATATGCGACCGCCGCGTCGTTGATGATGAAGTGGATTCGCGAGAACTCATCGTTTCGGCAGGCCCGAACTACACCACCGCCGGTACTCACGCTTTTCTCCGGCATCTCTCTACCCCCGTGACATTCCCCCTTCGGGGCCAAATCGGCGTGCAGGGTTGACCGCGGAACCCTCGGCCGCGGGTGGAAGATTCGCTTCCGCTCATCGCCCGGGCCGGAGCAGTCCGGTCCGCCATTCAGCGACCGCTTCCGTCAGGTGCCTGTTCGGTCTCGTCGATCACCGCATCGACGACTGCCTTGAGGGCTGCGTCGCGGCTCGCGCCGTCCAGACGCCGCAGTCGATAGATGTCCACCTGGCGGTCGGCGCTGCTCCCGAAGCGGATGATATGTCCGATGTGCTCGAGTTCCGACCGGCATCGCAGCGCATCCGCATCCTCTTCGAGCTGGCCGACGAGTTCCCGGCTGCTGTCCTCGATGTCGACGAGCGCCGGCGAATCTCCGGCCGGCAGGAATGCCAGGGTCCCGTATCGCTGAGCGAGCCACCGGCTGTGCTCGATCCATTCCTCGCTCGCCGGAGGTGGGGGCATGTGGGCTTCAATCCTGCGTGCGAGGTGTCGAATCAGACAGCCGTACAGGGCCGCGATCGCGATGGCGTCCTCGACTCGTGGACAGATGTCGCAGATGCGCAGCTCCAGCGTCGGATAGCTCGCCGACGGGCGGATGTCCCAGCGGATCTCGCCCGGATCCCTGATGGCCCCAACCTGCCGGTAGCGACGGATGACGGCCTCGTAGTCGGCGCCGGAATGGATTGGACCTGGCATTCCCGTGCGGGGCAACGTCGCGATGACACTCTGGCGATATGACTTCAACCCGGTGAGCTGCCCCGAGTAGAAGGGCGACGACGACGACAGCGCGAGCAGGAGTGGCAGGTAGGGCCTGATTGCGGTCATGACCTTGATTCTCAGGTCCGGTGTCCCGAACCCGGCATGGATGTGCATGCCGCCGACGAAGAATCGCCGCACCCCCTGCTGGTACGCGATCTCGGCCTCTTCGTAGCGCCGCCGCGCCGTGACCCGCTGCTCCTGCCAGCGCGCGAAGGGATGGGTGGACGAGGCGATGACCGCGGTGCCGTGCCTGCGGGCCCCGTCGATGACGATGCTTCGGGTCTCGTACAGGCTTGCGCGCAACTGGGCGATGGATGTGCAGACCCGTGTGCCTGTTTCGATCTGGGAGCGCAGGAGCTCGT